>JAQVCP010000065.1 GCA_028689735.1 Hespellia sp.
GGTTTTGAACGTGAGGCTTACCTGCGTCACGACAAAGAGCAGGATAAATGGTATCTGGAATTGACGGCCCGGGATATGGCTGCGCATTCCCGAGTGAGCGGTGAAAACATGATTGGACATGTAGCAACGCTCAAATACGACAGAGAGGGTGTACTGACAGCGGCAGAAATGGAAAACGAGAAAGTGAAAGTTCCATTGGAATACTGTCATTTCCGTCGGGGATCTGGATTGGAGCGAGTTGGATATCTGGCGGCAACGTTCACCTGTAATGTTGGTAATTCACATATGCCGGAGAGTACAGCGTTACTTTTTTTTGCTTTTTGAAATTTGGAAAAATCTTATTGAGAAATAAATCACTGAAATTTACAAACCCTACAATCCTTATTTTATAAGGGGTTCATCAAAATTATACATAGGGTGTATAACTTTCGTGGCATTTTATATTGACGCTTTCTTGTACATGTGATATAAATTATTTCAGAGATAGTTGTAACTAACTGATCGGCGCTTTCAAAATAATAGAGGGTATTTTTTTTGACTATGAGGTTAGTGGGAGCTGATATAAGTTAGTGTAATATATCTGTGGGCAACAATAAATTTCAAGCCGAAAAAGGCGGAGAGGATGGGATAACATGAAAAAGTTACTCAAAAAATTAACAGCAGCAGTTCTTGTGGCAACCATGATTATGGCGATGGGAGTTACGGCATTCGCTGCAGAACCGACAACATGTAAGTTTACGAAAGCAGATGGAAGTGAATTAAAGATGAATATGGGGACCGGAATGATTGATACCTGTGACTTAAGTGATGGGGTTGCTACAGTTACATTCAAAGAATATTCATTATTGTTTTACAAGGGATCTATTTCAGATATTTCAGGCAGTGCGGTTATTGCTTGGGATGGCGAGACAGCAATAATTGATATGAGCACAGCAGGAAGTGGCGGTATTGCAGGCGTACCGGTGCATCTTACGTTCAGTTTTAATATGTTACCTCCGGGAATGTCTAATACTATGGATGCAAGGTTTGTTTGCCAGTAATTAAAAATGTTTTAATTGGCTTATAAATGGCATATACAACAGAATGCTGGAATATTCATGGAATGCTCTGGAAGCGAAATGCTGACAGGGCATTTTACAGGTGATGACATTTCGTGGGAGGATAAGAAATGAACATAAAAAAACGCGCTGTTCATGTAGTTCTAACTATATTAGCAATGTGCTCAGTTATGATGTTTGGACAACAAACAGTACATGCAGCAGATACACAACTAGCTGATGCAGATTACGTAGTAAATCTGAGGGAAGTAGGGGATAATGGAACAGTCGAGAAATATTTCAACAAAATAAATTGTTTCCCAAGAGCCTTATTGATGGCACGAAAAGGGAAATATACGTTAACGTTGACACTACATGGTTATGATCAGTGGTCAACGATACAATTATTTGATCAATCAGCGAACAAAGAAGGGCAGACTATCAAAGCAGGAACAGATTGGGAAATGTATAAAGGAAAGACCGGGGAAGGATATAGTGCACTTTCAGAAAAAGAGGGAGATGTTTCTATGAATGAACACTGGTCGCAGATTCCTAATATGTCAACATATGACACTAAAACAAATACTGGAATGATAACGTTTGAATTAAGCAATATCAATGATGTGTTTACAATAGGTGGATATGCAGAGACAACATATAATGAAAAATTGTATAACTATTTGGCTGTTCAAAATTATAAATTAGATTTAAATTCCATTAAGAATGCAAGTGGCCTCATGTATTTGGCATACGGCTGGGACATGGGAGTTGCATTTCAAATAGAAACAGAAAGAACAATTTCAAAAACAAGCAATATACAATACGATAATCTCAAAGCATCAAGTGGGCTGTTTAGAGCAGACTATATTGAGTCAACAACTTGTGCTGGAAACAATGGGATTCTTACTGCAAAATTTAAAGTGAAAGAAGATGCAGCAGAAAAAATAACAGGGGTGCAATTAATAGAGACTACCAGCCTGTCAGAAGCATTGAAGCGCCCTCAAAATTTTTATTATCAAGGATATTTGATGGGAACAGGCGGCACTATATATGGCGATAATATATATGATGCAGATAAACGGGAATTTAAAATTGATTTTACAGCAGACGGCACTACACTAAGTTCACTGTATGCAGGCGTTGATGTTAAAATTACTACAGAAGAAAATCCTGATGGATATAGAGCGGTTATTTATTTGTCAGAAGACGGAATGAAGAGTGACACTTATAGAGATGATGCGACAGATACGAGCTATACAACGTATGCGAAATATGTTGAGCCAGGTGCTGTATTCTCAGTAAAAAGCGGAGAAGAAGCAGATGAATACCAGGTTAAAACCATCAAAGGGGTTGCGGATGGAGACAAGTGGGTCGCATATACATTTAACTTCAAGGATGAAGCGGGCAATGACAGTGTCCCGAGAAAAGGCGGATGCTTAAGAGTGCCGATTCCAGATGACTGGGATATGAATAATATCTATGTTTCGTATGGCAGGGGGCAAAATGGGCATATTGACTCTAATAGTGGTTCGGCTTTTACAGATACAACGTCTTTCGTTGAAGAAGGAGGAAAGCGATATTTGGAGTATTGGACTGGCTATGATTTTGTGAATGGTAGTACAGTTGCTATGTGTCAGGTGCTGAAAGAAGCAGATTTATCTTCAATAAAGGAAGATGGACTATATGAAGCGACTGCAAAATTTATAAAAGCAGATACCGACACTACTATGTCTATGGCAAATGGTGCGCTGGACGAAAAAGTTTATATTCGTGTCAAAGATGGCAAGAAATCTGTATATATGACATTTCATCCAATTGTAATGAATGAAGCAGATGGATGGTATGCATATCTTGGAACGATATACAATAAAAGTGAATCAGATTGCGAAATATATAATTATGAAATAAATGAAGACGGAAGTCTTATGGACAATGCAGGCTTTGATGCCCTGACAGAATTTGCCTGCTTGAAAGCGGTCAAGATAGATTTGTCTGATGATACGATTACAGAAAACAGTTATAAGATTAAGGTGATTCCACCAGCTATGGGAGCAGATCTTCCATATGATAAAGTTCTGAGTGATCCTATAGATGCTGACTTGAAATTTTATAATGTGAATAAAGTAAAAGATGAATCATCCGTGCAAATTCCAACATATCAGAAAGCAGTCCTTCGCAAATCTATCGATAAGGCAGGACGCTATAATGAATCCTCTTATAGCGCAGAAACATGGGCAACACTGAAGGAAGCAATGGAGTCTGGACAGGAATTTTATAATTCCTTAGACGGAACAGACGCTGGAACCAATGCTTCAAGCTCAAAAGAAATTAGAGAAAAATCACAAGCAATTGAAGCTGCAATCAAAGATCTAAAGGAAAATGATGCATTGTCAGAAGCAAGAGAAGAACTAAAGACCGTGATTGACAAAGCGAAAGAAGTACAGTTGGGAAACAAAACAGTTAGTGCATTTAATGAGTTACAGTCATCAATAGGAACTGCCGAAGCGGCATACAACCGCTCTAATGTTACTATTGATGAACTAAAAAATCAGAAATCTGCACTGGAAGATGCAATCGAAACATTTAATAACAGCGCAGATGCATCTGCATTAGACCCTTCTCATCTGGAAGATGGAACCTATAAAGTATATGCAGATATGAAGAAAGTTGATAAAACGACAAATTCAATGGCAAACAATGCGATTGAGCATTGGGTTGAATTGGAAGTAAAGGATGGTGTTTACACAGCCCAACTTGATTTCTGCGGCATGACAATAAGCGGTAAATTTGGATATCTGCAGAATCTTTCTTATTATGGAAAAGGATATTCATATGACGGAAACGGTGAGCCATCAGGAACCTTGAATGCAGCGACTGTTTTAACAACACAAAAAAATACAGATGGCAGTGATATCATTGATAATTTTAACAATGCAGATAGTCTTTATCCCGACAAAGTCAGCATTCCACTGGTAGATGGTGGTTTGAAGAGTGAAGGAAATGCACAATATGTTCCATTACAAGTTTATGTGCCTATTATGGAATCTATTACAGCAGGAACCGGAACACAGAATGTATTAATGAAAATTGACTGGACTTCACTGAAATCTGCTGAGGATGATTCACAGGAAGTAATTAATTTTGAAGATGATGGAGTCTATACAGTGACCAGTTCTATCAGAGAAGTGGGAACAGATGACACTTCTGATTACAATAAATATTTAAAAAAGGTAAGATTTATAGCAGAAAACAATCAGTTGAAGATTTATCTGGATTTACAGAGTGCAGCGGAAACTGAGATAGAAAAATACATAACAGGAATTGATGTGTTAGATGCTAAAGGTAATTCTATTGAAATAAATTCAACAACTGAAACAGAAAGTGGAAAAATTATCAGAGCAGAATTTGTTCTGCCTTCCAATGTAGAATTGACGCAGATAAAATTAACAGATAATAATGAAACAACCTTTGACGGAAGATTATATCTGGCTCTTAGAAGTGCATCAGGCCAAACAGTTGATAAAACGACATTAGAAAAGTATATCAGCAATGCCAAAGAGATATTGGCTGATGGGAAAAATTATGCACAGGAAAATATAGATTCCTTGAAAGAAGCCCTCACTGATGCAGAAGAAGTGAATGAGGATCCAGTATCTATTGGTGAAGAGATTAGCGCTGCTGGGCTCAATCTGAAAAATGCGATTGCTGCAATGGAAGAGATTAAACCAATAGTTACAGACAAAACAGCATTAAAAGCGCTGATAGAAAAGGCAGAAAAAATCAGTAATAAGGATGAAACATATACAGATGATAGCTTCGCAAATCTGCAGAAAACAATTAAAGATGCTGTGGATTTGTTCAACAATGATGATGCAACACAAGATCAGGTGGATGCACAGGTAACATCGTTACAGACATCAATTGACGCATTAGCGAAAAAAGATTCTGATACTGCCCAGAAAGAGGATCTTGCACTGGCATTGGCAGATGCAGAAAAATTAGACAGTTCTAAATATACAGAAGAGAGTTGGCAGGCATTAAAGAATACCTATGATGCTGCAGCAGACACATTTAACAATGAAAAGTCAAGTCAGGCAGAGGTAGATACTCATACAAAAGCACTGCGGGCAGCAATAAATGCCCTCATAGAAGTTCAGACAGGAAAGTTGGCAGATGGATTGTATGAAATCAATGCGGAAATAGTGAACGCAACAGATCCTTCAAAATTATCTATGGCAGACGGTTCACTGGAAAAAGATGAAAACGGTAACAAAAAACCATTGTATGTAGAGGTAAAGAATGGAAAAGCAATTCTTAGAATGAGATTTTCATCACTTACCATAGACTTCGGTGATGCACAGCACACAGGATATCTGGGAGAATTAAAGTATCTCACGTATGAAGACACAGATACTGTTCCGACAGATAGCGAGAATACATATGATGCGTCGATCGAATCTTCTTATCAAGGATATGATGAATATAATGATCCGGATTTCGGTACAGATCAATACATGAAAGGAAAATCATATCCCGAACAGGCGACGATACCAGTGGAACTTGGAGATACAGAAATATGGCTTAAGGTATACGTCCCGATTATGGAAAGTTTAACAAAGGGGTCAGGTTCACAATATGCAAGACTTCGTCTGGATTGGTCTGATGGTAGTTTGAAACAGGTACGTGATGACAGAATAAACATAGAAGATCTTGCAAAACAAATTGAATATGCAAAGGCAATAGAAAAGCAGGACGCATCAGATAAAACCTGGAATGCCCTGCAACAGGCAATTGTTTCAGCTCAGGCGGTGTATGATTCGTTCTCCGCAACTCAAGAACAGGTGGACGCACAGATTGACTATCTACAGAAAGCAATGGCGGCGGTTCAGGCTGAGAATGATCAAAAGTCTGATAAGACAAAACTGCAGGCAGCGATTGCTCTTGCAAATGAAAAATTGCAAGACACATCCGGATATACACCAGAAAGTGTTCAGATATTGCAGGATGTATTGACAGCAGCACAAAAAGCATACGAGGATAAAGAGGCAACACAGGCGACTGTAGATGCGATGACAAATGCATTAACCACTGCGACTAATGGACTGAAGTCGATTGCAATAGTGGATGTTTCTGCTTTGCAGAAGAAAATAGAAAAGGCAGAGACATATGTAAGCCAGACAGACAAGTATACTGCTGAAAGCCTGCGTGTGTTACAAATATCAATCAATAATGCAAAACGAATAATTGAGAGTGCAGATAAAACACAGCAAACGGTGGATCAAAAAGTCAATGAACTTGAAAATGCAATTAAGGCATTAGTACAAAAACCGAACGTAGATAAGAGTGGATTGCAATCAAAAATTGACGATGCAAAAGAATATCTTGAAAATGAATCTACATACACTGCTTCTAGTATTGCAACATTGAAGACAGCATTAATTAATGCACAAAGCGTACTTCTTGATGAAAACGTTCTGCAGGCAGGGGTTGATGCACAGGTAAAGGCACTGGAAAATGCAATTAAGAATTTGGAGAAGGTGTCGGGAGAAATACAGGATATAACAAAGCTGAAAGATGGCATCTATGCTATTACAGGAAATATGGTAAAAATCGATAAGTCCACAGCGTCCATGGCTGATGGAGCAATTAATCATACGATAAAATTAACTGTAAAAGATGGAAAATATTATGTTTCACTGGATTTTGTTGGATTAAAGATTAGTGGAAAATATGGATATCTCAGCACCTTGAAGTATTTTGAAAGTGGTTATTCACTCGATAAATATGGAGCGCCAACAGGCAGCGCTAAGAATGTAACCATTGATTCTTATCAGCTGAACGGTGATGGAAGTAAAGTGTCTGATAATTTTGGTACAGATTATCCGAACCATGTCACGTTCCCAATGATCAACGAGGCTCTGAAGGATGGTTACGTACCACTTCAGGTATTTGTGCCAATCATGGAAAGTATTTCAGCAGGTACGGGAACACAGCCGGTATTCCTGAAACTGGATTGGAGCACGATTAAGGCTACAACATCGGATGATAACAAGTTTGAAGATAATAAGAATAACAACACAGGCGGCGACAACAGCGGAACCAGTGACAATGGCGGCAATTCGCTGCTTAATGGAAATAATACCCTGTCCAGCGGAACTACCGGGCAGACCAGCACAGGTTCTACATTGTCAAGTGGCAGCACGGGATTATCAACCGGCAGCTCTTCACTGAAAAGCGGCAGCACCGGACTGAGCAGCGGCTCATCCGCACTGAAATCAGGAACGACTTCGCTGAGTTCAGGAAAAGATTCTTTAACGGGATCAACGGGACTTAGCAGCAGCTTATCAAGTGGAACGAAACTGGGAAACAGCACATCAACAGGCAGTAAAGCAAAGACAACAACGAAGGCGGCAGATGATACCAATACTTCCGCAGCAGCAGTACCACTGGTTATGAGCCTGCTGGCAGTAATTGCAGGTGTACTGTACAAGTTAAAGAGCAGAGGCTTACTGAAGTTTTCCAGATAGAAAGGACACCAGATGAAACGACAGATTTACAACATATTACAGAAAAGTCTAGCTGGTTTCATGACAGTTATGCTTGCCCTCCTTTTGGGGGCAGGCATTTCTGCTGTTCCAGTAAAAGCGGCAAGCGGCAGTGTGTACACCTGTACCATTAACCGATGCTATGCCCACCCGGTGACCGGAACAATTGAAGATTCCGGCGGGGAGGCATCTTATACCACCGGTCAGGGCATGGTGGAAGGCTGCGTCTATTCCGGCGGCATGCTGGAGGTGGCAGACGGAGGGCAATACTATCTGACCATTCGCTTAAGCCTGATGGATTATACGACCAATCAGAGCTTTCAGGTTCAGAATGTGGGAGATTCCGGCTGGTCATCTACCGGAACTGCAGTGACGGGAACCGGTTCAGACAGCAATGGAGCAACAGCAGATGTATGCATTCAGGTACCGAGTGAAAATTGTGTGGTGAGAGGTTCGATGTATGTCACCCCGATGGGCAGAGATGTGATTTTCTATCTGTACCCAAGTGATTATTCCGCAGGGAACAGTTCTGGAATGAATGCAACAATGGTAACAGAAAGTTCAGGCGGGACAGACACCAGCGGGGGCAGTGGAACAGATACTGCGAATAGTGGAACGACCACAACAGATAACAGCGGATCCACAGAAAATGGAACCACAGCGGGAACGGCAAGTGGAGCATCCACAACAGGAACTGGAAGTGCGGCATCCACAACTACGGGAACGACAGGAAGTACCGGAAATACGGAAAGCACAGGAAGTGCCGGGCTGCAGAGCAGCATTACCGAAGCGGCAGCGCCGGATTCTTCGGATGCATCCACAGATTCGGAACTAAGTGACGCACAGGGATTAAGCCTTTCCACAAGAGTGGACGGAGAAGATGCTGACAGTGGACGCGGCAATGGCACAGTGAGTCAGGCAATGGTTCTGACTGCGGCGATTACGACCTCTGGTCTGATTATACTGGCTGTGGCAGCGATTGTGGTCTATTACTATAGAAGAAACTGGAAACGATGGGGCGGAGAGGATGATGACGATGAAGACGACGAATAGCAGAGACAGCCGTCTGGCTTTAAATCTACTGAAACGCAAAGGAAAGATGCTTTTGACAGCTGTCTGCATCTGCGCTATCTTAGTCGGTACCACAGGTTGTGTCAATCAGCACCCGGATGGAAAAGGTTCGACAGCGGAGACATTGGCAGAAGATGTGGATACCATGCTTGAGATTACAGACCCGGAGGAGAAGGCGGCGATGGCAACAGCCAAGGCAAAAGTGGCAGCCATGTCGGAGGAGCCTAAGATCGTAGCGACCTCGCCGGCAACAGCGGATATCTGTGACAAACTGGAACTGGATCTGGTGGGCGTGTGCTCTTCCAGCGTCTCTACGATTCCAGAGCGCTATGACGATGTGGCTACAGTAGGAACCGCCATGAGTCCGGATATGGAGATTGTAGCATCTTTAAGTCCGGACTGGATCTTAAGTCCGGTATCCCTGCAGACGGATCTGGAACCGAAGTATAAGGAAGTGGATACGGACTATGCATTTTTGAATCTGCGGAGTGTCCGGGGGATGTACCGTTCCATTCAGGAGTTGGGAGACATCTTCGACCGCGAGGATCAGGCGAAGGAACTGGTAGATGAATTTACCACATTTTATGATGATTATAAGACAAAGAATGAGGGCAAGGATCATCCCAAGGTACTGATTCTGATGGGACTGCCTGGGAGCTACATCATTGCTACGGAAAATTCCTATGTGGGAAGTCTGGTGGCGATGGCAGGCGGCGAGAATGTTTATGCCGGCAGTGACCAGGAGTTCCTGACGGTCAACACGGAAGATATGAAGACAAAGGAGCCGGATATTATCCTGCGTGCTGCACACGCTTTGCCGGATCAGGTAGTGGAGATGTTCAATGAAGATTTTCAGACCAATGACATCTGGCAGCATTTTGACGCAGTGAAAAACGGAAGAGTCTATGATCTGACGTATGCGTATTTTGGCATGAGTGCGACATTTAAGTATCCGCAGGCACTGGAAGAACTGCAGCCGATTCTCTATCCGGAAAGTGCAGAGGATGAGCAGAAGGCGAAAGAGAACAGTGAGAATGCCCAGAAAGCAGCGGAGGATTCCAATGCCACAGAGAAATCGGAAGCAGCGGGGAGTAAATAGAAGGAAAGGACATCAGATGAACGAAAAGACAATAAGCGAAGACACAGGCTTTCAGGTTCTGCCAAGCGAAGGACAGCTGCAGGACCGGAACAGAAAGCAGAAACGGGTGATGAGAGCGACCATTTCTTTTGTGGTCGTGATCCTGGCTCTGGTAATCCTGTTCTTTGCAGCGATTAATATAGGAAGTCTGCAGGTAAGCTTCGGCGAATTACTGCAGGGATTATTTGTAAAACGAATTGAAAATGTAGCGACAATCTGGGATTTGCGTTTCCCGAGAATTATGATTTCCATGCTGGCAGGGGCAGCTATTGCGGTAAGCGGTGTACTGTTCCAGGCCGTGCTGAAAAATCCACTGGCAGATCCTGGGATCATCGGTATCTCAAGTGGAGCCAGTTTTGCAGCAGTGCTGATCACCGCATTTGCACCGAGTCTGTATTTTTTCACACCTCTGGTTGCGTTCCTGGGCGGTGTGGTCGCATTTTTCTTAGTGTACTGCTTATCATGGAAGGGCGGTTTAAGCCCTCTGCGCATTATCCTGACCGGTGTGGCGGTGAACGCATTATTTACCGGGCTGGCAAGTGCATTTAACTCCATGTCCGGCGGGGATATGACCGGTGTGGCATCTATTGTGGAGGCCAACATTACACAGAAGACATGGGACGATGTGGTGACACTGTTCCCGTACGTGGCAGCAGGGCTTATTCTTGCAGTTCTCTTTATCGGGGAGTGTAATCTGCTGACGCTGGAGGACAAGACGGCAAGAAGTCTTGGCGTAAATGTGAACACAACGAGAATCGTGATCTCTCTGGTTGCAGTGCTGCTGGCAAGTATTGCCACAGCCATTGCGGGAGCAATCAGTTTTCTTGGCTTAATCGTGCCGCATATCGGACGGATACTGGTGGGAAGTGACCACAAGGTGCTGGTTCCATTCTCCGCATTGGCGGGGGCACTGACTTTCCTGCTTGCGGATACACTGGGAAGAACGATTGCAGCGCCTTACGAGGTCAGTGCAGCCGTGATCATGAGTGTCATCGGCGGACCGTTCTTTATTCTGCTGTTAAGGAGGTCAACGAAATATGCAAACTAACATGACAAATACGATGACAGATCAGGCTGTAAGTACCGGACAGTCTGTACAGGCCGAGGGGAATCAGAAGCCGGCGATGGAAGTCAGAGGGCTGTCCTTTGCCTATGGAAATAATAAAGTTCTGCGAAACATTTCGCTGCAGATTGAAAAGGGAAAGATTACGACCATTATGGGGGCCAACGGCTGCGGCAAGTCCACGCTGTTCTCTCTGATGACAAGGAATCTGAATCCGAGAAAAGGGAAGGTACTTCTGCACGGCAAGAATATCCAGAATATGAAACTGATGGATATGGCGAAGAAGGTGTCTATTGTGCACCAGTACAATTCTGCTATGGATGACATTACGGTGGAGAAGCTGGTGTCTTATGGGCGCACACCGTACATGAAGCTGATGGCAACAGAGAGCGAGGAAGATAAGCGGATCATCGACTGGGCACTGGAGGTGACGAACCTGAGTAAGTACCGTGACCGGGAGGTTGGCAAGCTGTCCGGCGGACAGCGGCAGCGCGTATGGATCGCAATGGCACTGGCGCAGAATACAAAGATTTTATTCCTGGATGAGCCGACCACCTATCTGGATATCCGCTATCAGATCGAGATTCTGGAACTGATAAAAAAGCTGAACCGGGAATATGGCATTACGATCATCATGGTGCTGCATGACATCAACCAGGCGATTCATTTTTCAGACCGTGTGATCGGTCTTTCGGAAGGCAAGATAATCGTGGAGGGCAGCCCGTCTGAGGTGATCTCTACGGAGAGCATCCAAAAGCTCTATGGAATTAAACTGAACGTAGCGACAGTGGAAGGACAGAAATTTGTCCTGACGGTGTAGAAGGGATTACATATGAAACACAAAAAAAGAATACGGCCGGTGGCACTGGCTCTTGCAATGTCGATGGTGCTGTCAAATCAGGCGTTTGCAGCGGAACTTCCGGATACGACAAGAGTCATTACCGTGTTGCAGGAAACTCCGGCAGACTTTGAACTGCGAACGGGATATCAACTCGCACCAGGATGGCATTATGTTCTGGATGGCGAGTGTGTGCAGGTGTACGAAGATGAGACACCTGTCATTGAAGCTGATGAGGTGGAAGATGAAACTCCTGTGGATAACCAGACACCAGCAAGTGACGAAACAACAGTTGAAGAGCCGGCACCGGCAGATGGTGATACGACCGAAGATAATCAGCCGCATACAGGCAAAGATGGAATCAGTGAAGATACACAGACACCTGAGAATGGAGATATGGAAGAAGACACACAGAAGCCGGCGGACGAAAATACAGAAACAAAGAATCAGACGTCTATAGAGAGTGAAGCAAGTGAGACACCGTCTGATAGTGTGAACGAACCGACAGACGATTCAGAGGAGCAGGAGAGTGCAGAAACATCCTATCTGACCTCGGAACAGTTTTCCAATATTGCAGAGCGGATTCAGTACAATGTGACAGTGCCGATCGAAGGGCTGCCATCATTCATCACACAGGAGATGGTGGTGGGTGCATTAAAGGCACAGGATGAGAGTGGTTTCCCGGCATCGGTTACTATTGCACAGATCATTCAGGAATCAGGGTTCGGATCATACGGTCCGGGTGGCGAGGACGGCAAAGGCTTGTCTTATCTGGCATACCAGTACTGCAACTTGTTTGGAATCAAGGGAACCGGCAGTGCAGGCAGTGTGAGCATGAGCACTGGCGAGATGACAGGCACAGGGGCATCCTATACCATCAATGCTGGCTTTCGTGCTTATCACACTTACACGGAGTGCATCATGGATCGAACAGAGTTACTGCAGAAAGTCTACAGCGATCTGACAGAAGGCACAAGTGACGCAAATACATTTGCCGTACAGATCGGGAAACGTTGGGCAACGGATATCTCCTACGGACAGCATTTAATTCAACAGATGGAAAAATATGATTTGTATCGGCTGGATGACCTGACGCTCATGGATTTTAATTCCATGATTGGACGATTTGCAAATCCGTGCCCGGGAGCTACGATTTCCAGCACGTTCGGCTATCGTGATTTTGACCATAGTGTGCATAAGGGACTGGATCTGGGAACTGGAAGTGAGAACCTTCCAACCTATGCGGCAGAAGCAGGAACCGTTGTCACAGCGGGATGGAGTGACAGTGCCGGCAATTGGATTGTCATAGACCATGGAAACGGATTAGTCACAAAATACATGCATCATGCGGAGATCTATGTGCAGGCAGGAGAGCATGTGGAAAAAGGACAGCAGATTGGGCTCAGTGGAACAACTGGAAACTCCTCTGGAAACCATCTTCATTTTCAGGTGGAAGAAGATGGAACCGCAGTAGATCCGATGCCTTATCTGTATGCAGAGACTACGACACTTGCGATGAGTCAGACAGCAAAAGAAGCATCTGTAGCCTGGTCCAAGTCAAAGTCTCTTTCAAGTGGAACTAAAAAACTGACAACACAGACCGTACAGACACCTCGTCTGCTGGCTGAATTAAGAGAGGTACAACATGAAAAGAAATCCGTTAAAAGTCTTGTGGGTGGTGCTGGGATTTTTGAGTCTGGCACTGGGCAGTATCGGAATTGTATTGCCAATACTGCCAACCGTTCCGTTCTATATGCTGACAGCCTTCTGCTTTGCAAAAAGTTCCAAGAAGCTGCATACATGGTTCGTGAACACCAAAGTCTATAAAAAATATCTGGAGAGCTTTGTGGAGCAAAAGGCGATGACCATGAAAACGAAGCTGACGATCGTGGGAACTGTAACGGTGGTCATGGCGTTCGGCTTTCTTATGATGAGCCGGGTGCCGGTGGGAAGAATCTGTATTGCAGCTGTGTGGATTTTCCATCTGCTGTACTTCTTCCTCCGGGTAAAAACACTGAAACCGGAGGCGGTGCAGACTGTGAAGGAGCCACAGAATGTTGTGACAGAAGAATGAAAGAGAGCAAGAAAATCAATCATAGTATGAACGAGAAGAAAACAGCAGCGGTTGACAGGAAAAGAAAAAGAGAAGAGCGGGTGGTGGAGGAGATGATTGTATTATATTGTCAGAAGAACCATCCGGCAGGGGACAGAGTCACAGATCGCGGGACAGGCAGCGGTCAAAGGCTCTGCCCCGTCTGTCAGAAGCTCCGGGACTATGCAGTAGCCAGAAGTGAGCATTGCCCCTTCATGGAGCAGAAGACATTTTGTGCAAATTGTAAGGTACATTGTTATAAACCGGAAATGCGGGAGCAGATTCGTAAGGTCATGAAGTTTTCCGGACCGAGGATGCTCTTTTACCATCCCGGGATGGCACTCTGGCATGTCATGTGCAGTTTGCGGGAAAAGAACAAAATGAAGGTGAAAGAGAAGGAAACGAATACATGATTAAAAAGAGACTGGTGGGGCTGTTGTCCCATGCAAAAAAATACATAGTCTACAATGTGCTCTGGCAGTGGGTGGCACTGCTTGCCCAGGTGGTCGTGGTGTTCACGATCACAGGGCTGCTGCAGAAGACCATACAGGGAATGGCGGGAACCACCACAATCTACGGTTCGGCAGCGGTCATTGCCTGTGCGATGGCGTTGCGGTATATATGCGATAAGATGGCATCAAGAGCATCCTATGCAGCGAGTGTGGACGTGAAGCGGATTTTGAGAGAGAAGATTTACAACAAACTGCTCCGTCTTGGAGCGGCTTACAGAGAAAAGACATCCACTTCCGAGGTCATACAGCTGAGCACCGAGGGAGTGGAGCAGTTAGAGACCTATTTTGGAAAATATCTGCCACAGCTGTTTTATAGTCTGCTGGCTCCGCTCACGCTGTTTGTCATTTTAGCATTTGTCAACCTCAAAGCCAGTGCGGTGTTGTTGATCTGTGTGCCGCTGATACCGATATCTATTATGGCGGTTCAAAAGTTTGCCAGGAAACTCTTGAATAAATACTGGGGCATCTACACGAATCTTGGAGACAGCTTTCTGGAGAACCTGCAGGGGCTGACAACGCTGAAAATCTATCAGGCAGACGAGAAGAAGGCGGAGGAAATGGATGAGGAGTCACAGCATTTCCGTAAAATCACTATGAAAGTCCTAACCATGCAGCTTAATTCTACCAGTGTGATGGATATCATTGCTTATGGCGGAGCGGCTGTCGGGATGATTGTCGCACTGACAGAGTTTGGCAAGGGAAATATCACTCTTGCGGGGACGCTGACGATTGTGCTGCTGGCATCGGAGTTTTTCATTCCGCTGCGGATGCTTGGTTCCTTCTTCCATATCGCGATGAATGGAATGGCAGCCAGTGACAAGATCTTTGCGTTGTTAGACCTGCCGGAGCAGGGAGAAAAAAACGGAGAGATTGTCGGAGAGAGCATCGAAGCGTCGATGGAGCAGGTACATTTCAGTTATGAAGCAGACCGCGAGATTCTAAAAGGTGTGGACTTGTCCTGCCCGGCGGGTATGTTTACCGCATTGGTGGGAACCTCCGGTTGTGGAAAGAGTACAATCGCAGGAATCCTGATGGGAAGAAATCGGGGTTACAGCGGAACAATTACCATCAATGGACAGCCGCTTTCGGAAATTAACGAAGGCAGCCTGATGTCACACGTAACACTGGTAACCCATAACAGCTACCTCTTCCAGGGACAGGTGGCAGACAATCTGCGGATGGGAAAACCGGACGCCACAGACGAGGAACTCTGGGCAGCGCTTAAAAAGGTGAATCTGGACGGCTTCTTAAAGAGCCAGCAGGGACTGGGGACCGCGGTGCAGGAGAAGGGCGGCAATTTCTCCGGCGGACAGTGTCAGAGACTGGCGATTGCTAGGGCACTGCTTCACGATACACCGATGTATATCTTTGACGAGGCGACCTCAAATATTGATGTGGAAAGCGAAGAACTGATCATGAACGTGATTCATGAGCTTGCGAAGACGAGAACCGTCATTATGATTTCTCATCGACTGGCAAATGTGGTGCGGGCAGATCGGATCTATATGTTAAAGGACGGCAGGGTTGCCGAGCAGGGCAGACATGAGGAACTTATGAATAGAAATGGCGCTTATTATGAATTGTACCAGTATCAGAGCGGCATGGAGCAGTATGCGGCAGAGCAGCAGGAAAAGGTGGTGAACGCATGAACAATCAATCAAAAGACAGACGCAGCGGATTTCAGATCATGAAATCTCTGATCGCACTTGTAAAACCACTCCTTCCGGTGATGTGTGTGGCGGTATTCTTTGGAGTCATCGGTTATTTGTGTGCAATCTTTCTCACCATACTGGCGGGATACGGTATCATTCATACCTTTTTGGAAAATATGGGGGTGACCGTGATGTTCGCAGGCGGCGGACCGCTGCTTGGCATGAGCTTGCGAAACCTGTTTCTCCTGCTGGTGGTACTGGCGGTGTGTCGGGGGATTTTTCATTATGCGGAGCAGTACTGCAATCATTTTATTGCATTCAAACTGCTGGCAATCATCCGAAATAAAGTATTTACAGCATTGAGAAAGCTGTGCCCAGCGAAGCTTGAGGGCAGACAAAAGGGGAATCTGATTTCCATTATTACAACAGATATTGAACTTTTAGAAGTGTTCTACGCACATACCATTTCGCCCATTGCGATTGCATTTGTCACCTCGGTGATTATGACCATTTTCATTGGACATTACTCCGTATGGGCAGGCGTGATTGCGCTGCTGGGATACCTGGTGGTCGGCGTTGTCATTCCACTGATGAACGGGCGTGACGGCGGTGAGAAGGGCATGAATTTCCGAAATGCTTTTGGCGCTATGAACAGCTTTATGCTGGATTCCCTGCGTGGACTGGATGAGACGATCCAGTATGGCAAGGGGCAGGAGCGAAAAGAAGCAATCACCGGACGTTCCAGACAACTGGGAGCGATTCAGGAAGATTTGAGTCGGCTGGAGGGCGAGCAGAGATCATTTACGAATCTGGTGGTACTGCTGTTTTCCTTTGCTGTATTGTTCCTGATGATTTTTCAATACCAAAATGGGAATGTGGATTTTATGGATCTGGTACTGGCGGTGATTTCGATGATGGGCTCCTTTGGACCGGTAATCGCGCTGTCCAATCTGTCCAATAACCTGAATCAGACACTGGCAAGTGGAGAACGTGTGTTGTCTATTCTGGAGGAGGAGCCGTTAGTGGAAGAAATTGCAGATGACAAAACCAGTGATTATCAGGGAGACAAAGCATTTCTCGGGGCAGGCGCAGAGCATGTTACATTTGCCTATGATAAGGAGAAGATTCTGGAGGATTATTCGCTGCAGATCGAGCCGGGAAAGATCACAGGCATTCATGGCAGCAGCGGCTCCGGGAAATCGACCCTGTTAAAACTGCTTATGAGGTTCTGGAATGTGGATGATGGAAAGGTCCTGGTATCCGGCAGTGATGTGCAGGAGATACCAACGAACCGCCTGCGGGATACAGAAGGTTATGTGACCCAGGAAACACATCTGTTCCATGATTCTATTGCGAACAATATTGCGGTCGGCAAGCCGGGAGCAGATAGGGAGGAGGTGATAGATGCAGCGAAGAAAGCTTCGATCCATGACTTTATCATGAGTCTGCCAAACGGGTATGACACGGAAGTAGGAGAGCTGGGAGATACACTGTCCGGCGGAGAGAAGCAGCGAATTGGAATCGCGCGGGCATTTTTACACGATGCGCCCTTACTGCTCATGGATGAGCCAACCAGTAATCTGGATTCATTAAATGAGGGGATCATCTTGAAATCGCTGAAAGAAGCGTGTGAGAGAAAGACAGTTGTGTTGGTGTCTCACAGAAAATCCACCATGAATGTGGCAGATGTTGTGTGGGAGATGGAGAGCGGCAGGATCTCGTAGAATTGAAGATTTGGAAAACATAGAAAGGCTGACACCATCAAAGTGTCAGCCTGTTAAAATTGAGATGAATGAGGAGTCTGCAAATAGA
>JAQVCP010000066.1 GCA_028689735.1 Hespellia sp.
TAACAATTATGTCCTACGTAGGAACTGCAAAAAAGCATGGAATTAATGCTTACAAAGCAATTCAAAATGCAATAGCAGGTACCCCAGAAATCACTTTTGACTAATGGGGTACTGAACAGTTACAATATATTTATATATTTGGGGAACATCTGCATATACTAAATATTTTTGCATAGATACTAAATAATCCATTACCAAATATTGAAATTCCCTATACGAATCATCATAACACTTATTAAGAAAGTCCCAATCAACAATTTTCTTTTTCTTTTCACTTTTTAGAAAATCATTGTAAATAGCTTTTCGCTTTGGGGTTGATAGCCCATAAAACGGAAACAAGTTTCTCATGTAGGAAGCCATTTTAACCGCATTAGCTTCATCCCTTTGTTCTTCAAATTTTCCCTTTATAGCTAAATACATATCCATCAATCGTTCCTCCATAACATCAAATTAAATCTCCTCTAAATTCAAATTTACATCTTCGTAAACTTCTGTAACTGCATATCTATATCACGTCCGCCATACATCACACGGATAATAGTAACAACCACTTTTTCGACATCTGGAATATAAAGTACACAGTAATTATCCACAGGCATGATTCGCAGTCCCCGACTGTGCCACGGCTCTTTTTCATATGCACGGAAACGCTCCGGCATCTGGTCAAGACTTAAAATGCTCTCTTCCAATCGATCAAGCTGTCCGCTGGCATTTTCCGGGGACTGCAATTCATAGGCAATGTATTCGTACACATTCCGAAGATCATTATCTGCCTGTGCTGAAATTTCGATGTCAAAAATCATAGATTATAATCCTTGCGGATGTCTGCAAATGCTTTACTTACTGGCTTTGTACGTCCTGCTTTCATGTCCGCATATCCTTTCTCCAGTTCTGCATTCATTTCTTCCTCGGATAAAGCACTCATATCCACAGGTCTCGCTGATGGAATTTTCACCTCAAATGGAAGTCCTCTCTGAAGAATAATCTGTTTATAGAACATATTAATAGCGTTGGAAGCAGGAATGCCCAGTGCGGAAAGAATACCTTCTGCCTGTTCCTTAACGTCTGGCTCGATTCGTGCATATAAATTTGCTGATTTTGCTGCCATAACAATCGCTCCTTTCAAAAGCGTATTTTCTTACATCTTTATTATACGCATTTGTCAGCACAAAAGCAATACAAATTCAATTTCTTTATATACTTTTCATCAAAATTTATCGAAATCCTCCTGCACTGCGACCGTTGCATATTTGCAGTCATCATTCCGGCTTTCTGCATACATATCATTGACCATTCCTATTGTGAGCAAGTCGAGGTCACGAATAGAAATGCCAAGCTGTACACAGCGAAGCATGAACAACGGCGTTGTCATTTCACGGTCTGTGCTGCGAACTTTTTTTTAGAGTCAACATCCGTCTGTGTATTCAGACCCCAAAGCTGAATCAGCTGGGGAAGTACCTGGTAGATGGAAAACGTATTAAACTCATCCAACCAGTCCTCCGGATTATCCGGGATAGACGGGTCTGCGTGTTTCGCCATGATATAGGCGATATTCTCAAACATCTCCAACGAGAACATATCCAAATTGGAACTCTCCTCATTCCCATCACCGATACTCTTTTCCAGGGACTTCAAATCCTTATAGATATCCCTGTGAAATTTCATGCGATAAATACGGGGAATGGCAGCAGATGCACGAAACGGCACCTGCTTACCATCGATCTCAATATTCTGTTTCATACTCATGGCTTATACCTCCTTCGCAGTTGTTGCCTTGGTAGTCGTACTTACTTTTGCCGCCGTTGTTACCGCCTGCGTTGCCGGCTCCGCACTTTCCGTGGACGGAAGATAGACTGCCTTATACCAGTCGGCGTATACCGCAGCATTGGTGGTGTTTCCGGTCTTTGCTTTGACCATGCCGTTTCCAAGAGGGGTTGCAGTGATCGTCAGCGTTTCCGTCTGAACTTCCTTGCTGTCCTCATTGGTCTGTCCTTCAATGCCCGGACGGGATGCTGCGCAATGATAGAGGACGTGACGGATGTGTTTCTGGTCACCATCAAATTCAAAGAGCAATGCAAAAGAGCCAAGCTCCACATCCGAGTTTTCAATCAAAACACCGTTGCTGTCCAGCTCCTCTTTCAGACATTCCAGTCGGAAAGACTCTGGAATCATCGCAAGTTCCAGATCACCGTCATAACCCATATTGTTGTTGATTACATAGTAGGCAACACCATCTGCATAGAAATTCTCCGGCTCGCCGTTGGCATCCAGGGAAATGGAAACAGCACCCGGCATTGCAGTCGGCTTGCCAAAACTCACCGTGCCATCCTCTGCAACTGTAAGCAGTGCATAGTGGGCATTCTTCAGATTATATTTAACCTTGTTATTCTTATCTGCCATTTTTTCAGACCTCCTTAAAATGCGGACATTCACATTCCGCTTCGCTACTTGTTCATACAGGCAAAAAGATGCCTGTAAATTGGTAAAGGACCTCATACAGCTTTTCACTGGCGATCCATGTTTCGGACTTGTTATAAAAGACTTCATGTGCATCAAGCACATCTTCCAGTTTCTGTTCCACCGACAAGTCCTTCGTATCAGTGTACAGTTCTATCCGCACCTCATTCAGCTTAAAGTACACTCTTCCATCTGCAGCGAAGTTATCACTGCCAGGAAGAAGGTAACAGATGAAGGGCGGTTCAGGCGATTCTCCCTCTGCAAAATGATCATAGGCAAAGGGGATGCTTGTTTCTTTGATGATTTTTAGCAGTTCTTCCATTCCTAACCTCCCAGTTTTCTTGTGATTTCCTGTTCCAGTTCGGATACTGCTTTTTCCTCTGCCGGAGCAATGTGGCTCTTGCCAGCAACCCTGCCGCCGCCACGCTTGGCATGACCGAACTCCAGAAGGTGCGCTAACTGATATCTGTTTCGGGAATACACGGTTACCTCCAGGGTATTGGAGGTTTCCTTGGTATTCTTTACCGACCAGCTTTTAGCATAGGCTCCGGTATCGCTTGGAGCACTGACCTGAATTTCTTTTCTTGCCGTTGTTCCGGCTTTTTTCACAGCTGATTTTAGATCATCGGTCGCAAGGTCTGCATATTCTGTCAGACCTTCCATGATGGCTGCTGCCATGCCGTCAATCCTTACACGGTCACTGCTCATGCTTACCGCCTCACTTTCTGGCACTTGAATTTCAGTGCGTTCTTTTTGAAATTTAGATGGTCAATCGACAAAATATTATAGATTTCGCCACCAAACAATACCCGGTATCTATCCGTAGTAATCTGTGCAGACTTCCTGCAATACCGAACAGTAAAAGCAAGGTCTGCCTGTTCCACGGTGATTCCGGCTATCTGTGCTTCTGTACCACCTTCGCCACTGACAGTCGCATAACAGGAATATTCATCTGTCCATTCATTTTTGTGATTGCCGATGGCATCCACAGTAACGGCATTCTTCTGGAACACAACTCTTACATTCAGTAAAGCAATCTCCATCAAAATCCCTCCTGTCTGATACCAAAGAGCAATGCCCGCAGGGAAAGAACCAGGGCATGATGGTCGGCATCCTCACGATGCTCGTACTGATATGCGCCTGCATACATGACTGCTATTTTGGCATTCTTTTCTTCTGCGAACTTTTCTGCATCGCTTATCCTGGCGATGTCCATGCACAGATTTTCACTGGCACCAATCAGATGCTCCAACAGGGAATCATCATCGTCAAAGTCTACACGGAGATACTGTTTCATCTCCTCAAGGGATACAATCATATCTATCACCACCTCGCTCATGATAAAAGGCGGTGCCATTTCGACAAAAAACGGCACCGCCACGGGATTACTCAGATTTCAGTTTCATGATCTGCACTGCTTCCGGCAGAATCAGCTTGCCATCCACACGCTCCTTGGCAACATAGCCAATCATGCCGTTGCCTGCGAAGAGTTCACGCAGTTCGGAGAAGGAACGGCTGCCACGGTCACCGATGTTGTAGTAGCTGTAATCACCGAAGGAAATCGCATCTTTCGGTGCATAAGCAGAAGTACGCACCTTATAGCCAAGGATGGTATCCGGTTCTCCTGCCTGGTAGGAAGGCTGCCAGATATAAGCACCGTTGTTGTCCTTCAGCTTACGGATAGCCGCAAGGTTCTGATCATTGATGATGAATGCAGCATCCTTACGGTACGGACGCTTAAGAGCATAGATCAAATCGAGGATATCATCGGACTTGATAGCCGCAGTCAGTGTATTGGCTACCGTACCACCGCCTGTTGCTGCGAACAGACCGAGAGGTTTGCCAGTGCCATCGCCATTAAGGAAGGTATCCTCTTCTGCATTACCCAGTGCCTTGCCGAACTGGTCAAGGATGTAGCTTTCCAGATTGAACGCATTGTCATAAAGCAGCTCCTCCGTCACCTTGATAGCAACATGGAGTTTGTGGGCATCCAGAAGAATCTGGCTAAAGGTCGCATCACCAAAGGTAAGTGCGCCACCCTCTTCAATCCAGGCTGCCGCAGGCTTGGTAGCTGCGATGTTGATCTTATGTTCACCACTGGTCGTGATGGTCGTTGCAAGGGAACGCATGATGTTCTCCTCGGTGAGCGTGTCAATCAGTCGGCGGTCATATTCCTCTGGCACAAGATAGCCACCATCGGCATCCACGCCTTCCTGCAGCACATTGCTCACACGTTTGAAATTGGAACGGAATGCATCGACCATTGCCTTGCGGTATTCATCGGATGCTCGTCCGGTCTTTTTCTCCGGCTCTTTGCCGCCTGCAGGCTTGGAAGTCAGCGGAGTGTTCACAGGTTTAGAAAGCTCTGCCTCCATCTGCTCCTGACGCTCCATACGGGCGATTTCTTTCCCAAGGTCATTGATGTCCTGCTCCATTCTGGAGTAAGTGGTATCATCCTCGGCGGTAAGGGTACCCTTTTCGGTACGATGGGAATCCAGGAATGCCTTAGCGGTATTCCATGCTTTGTTACGTTTTTCTCTCAGTTCTAAAATAGTCATAATCGTAATCCTCCATTAAATGTGTTGTTTGATAAGGTCCAGACGCTCCATAAGTGAATCGACAGTTCTCTCCGTGCCCTGCGGCACGTCCGGTTCCTGCTTCTGCTGAATCCGGCATTTCTTTGCGATCTTATCCCTCAGCGAATTGGTCACCGCTTTCTGGTCGAACATCATGGAAATCTGAGGCTGCTCTCCATCTTCCGCATCATCTGCCCGATGCAGGATGTCATCGGCAAAGCCGAGTTCCACAGCCTTATTGGCGTTCATCCAACTCTCCGCATCCATGAGATGGGATAACCTGGTACGGCTCATGCCCGTTTTGATTTCATAGGCATTGACAATGCTTTCCTTCACTTCATCCAGCATGGCAATGGCTTTCTGCATCTCTGCGGAATCACCCCAGGCCATCGTTGCCGGGTTGTGGATCATCATCATGGAAACCGGGGACATCAGCACCTTCGTGCCTGCCATCGCAATGACGGACGCAGCAGAGGCAGCGATGTCGTCAATCTTTACGGTCACGCTGCCTCTGTAATCCATCAGCATATTGTAAATTTGTGCTGCCGCCACGCAGTCACCGCCGGGACTGTTCAGCCAGAGGGTAATGTCACCGCTCCCACTGTTTAACTCCTCCTTGAAAAGCTGTGGTGTGATATCATCGTCAAACCAGCTTTCCTCTGCGATGGTGCCGTTTAGAAACAGCGTCCTCTCCTGTGTCTGCTCCTGCGTCACCTGATTCGTTACTATCTGGTTCTTCCATTTCCAGAACTTCTTCATCGGATTTCTCCTCCTCTCCGTTTGTTTTATCTGCTGCGAAAATACCCGCATCCGCCAGCTTGGTCATGTTGCCATTGATCAGATAGAGGTCACCGCCCTCATGGGCAGGGATGCGGTCTAAGTTTTCAAGTTCCCGGATGTCATTTGCACTCATCCATCCGTTCTGTCTGCCAATGGAATAGCCATTCATACGGCTCTGGTAATCTCCCCGGAGCAATCCATCCACATTGAACTTGATAAAATAAGCAGCCTTATCCGCTTGTGAAAGCAGGGAACGGATCATGGACTGTTCCCATCGGACGAGCCACGGCTCCAGGGTGTATTTCACAAATTCCAGGGACTGCTGCTCTATATTAGAAAAGCTCGACTTCTCCAAGTCACCCACCATGTGTGGCGGGACTCGGAAAATTCGAGCGATCTCATTAATTTGAAACTTTCTCGTTTCAAGGAACTGTGCCTGCTCCGGTGAAATGGAAATCGGTGTGTACTTCATTCCTTCTTCCAGAACAGCCACCTTATTGGAATTGGAACTGCCACCGAAGGCAGAATTCCAACTCTCTCTGACCTTGGCAGGGTCCTTTACCGTACCCGGATGTTCCAGGATACCGCCAGGGGTTGCCCCATTTGCAAAGAACTTGGCTCCATACTCCTCACAGGCAATTGCCATACCGATGGCATTTTTCGCCATTGCAATAGGGGAATACCCCACAAGGCCGTCAAAGCCAAGCCCCGGAATGTGCAGGACATCGTGCGGTTTCAGAATCACCGTACTGCCCTTCATGGTCGGTGCTTCCTCCTTACTGGTCTGATAGCTGTAATACAACTGACCTTTTTCATTCCGGTCTACCGTCATGCGGTTTGGCATCAGCGGATATAGAGCCACCACCTCACCCTTACCGTTTCGGATAATCTGTGCATAGGCATTTCCCCACAGCAGCAAGTGAGTCATAAGCGTTTCCCGGAAGACAAAAGATGTCATTTCCGGATTCGGCTCATCATGCAGCAGGAAATACAGCGGATGATCAGTGGCCTTTTCCTTGCTGCCTCCGTCTGTGTACCGATACAGATGCAGTGGCAGTCCAGCCACTGCTTCCGATAAGATTCGCACACAGGAATATACTGCCGTCATCTGCATGGAGGAACGCTCCGTTACCATTTTCCCCGATGTGGAACCACCGAAGAAACAGCGGTATGCCCCTCCTGCTGTGCTGTCTGTCACAGGCTTATCTCTTGACCGAAACAATCCGCTCAATATATTCATACATTTACACTCCCTTCCAAAAGACAGAAGAAAAGCACCTGCCATTTCTGACAGATGCCGTTACTGCTGTTTGCTTCTTTTATTGCTGTTATTCTTTTTCTTTACAGTTTTTTATCCAGTAGTCAAGTCGTATCCCGTCCTCAAAGCCTGCCCGGTAATACAGTTCATTGTCACTCGCCACATTTGCCACCATCCTGTCCACACAGTCATTCAGGAGTTTCTGATGCTCTTTATCCAAGACACTGCGTACCTTTTCATACGCTTGTTTCAGCTGTATCTCCTCCTGCTCCTGCTTTGGTGTACTGGGATGCTCTTTCTGAAACTGCCGATAGTGGAGAGCCATGCGTTCCCCGATGATGCCCTCTATGAATTGCTTTTCTGTTTTCTCTGTCATGTTATCCGCCTCCTTCCGTCACAGTCCGTTATCCCCAAAGGGTTAAAATCCGGTTTTTGTTCTCTGCTTTTTCAAGTGTTTGATCCATTTATGAATACATACTCCGTCCTCAACACCTGCCCGGTAATACCGCTCATTGTTGGCACTCAGCACACCCAGAAGCTCATCCAGGCAGTTATTTAACGCCAGATGCCCTTCTTTTCCCAATGCAGATGCAAGCCTGTCGTAACGCAGCAATAGCTTCTCTCTTTTTTTGGCATCTCGTTTTGCCTCCTTTGGTGCTTTCTGAAGCCGCCTGTAATGAAAGGTCATCCGTTCCATTACAATCAGATTGATCAGTCTCTTTTTTCCCATCGCCTTATCCTCCTTTGTCACTCAGGATAAAGGAAAACAGGCATTTTATCCATACCACAATGAACCAAAGATATGAAGTACAGACTGGGTATGCTGCATCAAATCAGATAAATAAAATGCCCCGGTCATCATAAACCGAAGCACCTGCGTCATTTCCACAGCGGATTGCCCTGTCCAGCCCCATAATCGTGGCAATGGCACCGTCAATCTTTTCTGTGGACTTTTCTTTATCTGCTTTAATGTTTCCGGCAGGGTCAGTTCGGATGAAGATGTTATCCATCATCCAGCGCAATACCGGATGGCCACTGTGGGCCAGACGCTGCTCCAGCGTCAGCTTCATCAGTTCTTTGGTCGGAGGGGACATATCCTTAAAGCCCTGACCGAAGGGAACGACCGTAAAGCCCATGCCCTCCAGGTTCTGCACCATCTGCACGGCACCCCAGCGGTCAAAGGCAATTTCCCGAATGTTGTATTTTTCTCCCAGGCTTTCAATAAATTTCTCAATATAGCCGTAATGCACCACGTTTCCTTCCGTGGTCTGCAAAAATCCCTGCCGCTCCCAAACATCATAGGGAACATGGTCACGCCTGACACGCAGGTCCAGCGTTTCCTCCGGCACCCAAAAATAGGGGAGGATGCTGTATTTATCTTCCTCATCCTCCGGTGGGAACACCAGCACAAAGGCCGTGATATCTGTGGTAGAGGAAAGATCAAGACCGCCATAACACACACGCCCCTCCAGATATTCCTCATCCACAGGGAACGAACAGGCATCCCACTTGTCCATGGGCATCCACCGGATTGCCTGCTTGACCCACTGGTTTAACCGCAGCTGCCGGAAGGAGTTCTCCTCGCCGGGATTCTGCCTTGCCGACTCACAGGCCGCTTTGACCTTATCCATTCCCACCGTGATATCCAGGGATGGATTTGCTTTCTTCCAGACCTTCGGGTCTGTCCAATCATCGGTTTCGTTCGCACCATAAATCACCGGATAGAAGGTGGCATCATGCTTTCTGCCCTCCAGAATATCCTTGGCTTTCTGGTGTGTTTCATAACAGATGCTATTGGTATCTGTCCCCGCCGTAGTAATCAAAAAGTATAATGGCTGCGTTCTGGCATCGCCGGAGCCCTTGGTCATAACATCAAACAGCTTTCGATTGGGCTGGGTATGCAGTTCATCAAACACAACTCCATGGATATTGAAGCCGTGCTTGGAGTAAGCCTCTGCCGACAGCACCTGATAGAAGCTGTTGGTAGGAAGATAAATGATTCTCTTTTGCGAAGCGAGTATCTTTACCCGCTTATTTAGCGCCGGACACATACGCACCATATCGGCAGCCACATCAAAGACAATGGTTGCCTGTTGGCGGTCAGCGGCACAGCCATATACTTCGGCACGTTCCTCTCCGTCTCCACAGGTAAGCAGAAGGGCTACGGCTGCAGCCAGCTCCGATTTGCCCTGTTTCTTTGGGATTTCAATGTAGGCGGTATTGAACTGTCGGTATCCATTTGGCTTGATGGTTCCAAAGATGTCCCGGATAATCTGCTCCTGCCAGTCGATCAGTTCAAAAGGCTTTCCGGCCCAGGTCCCTTTGGTGTGACAGAGTGCCTCTATAAAAGCAACCGCAAAATCCGCCATTTCTTCCCTATAAACCGAGGTCTTTGCTTTGAATTTGGTCGGTCTGTATTTCTTTAATTTTCGCATCCTCTGTCACCTCCGTTTCTGTGATTCCAAGCCACGAAGGGTCTGGAACCATTGCATCATAAGGAAGTGATTCCCGGTCAAAGTCCAATTTTCCCATAAATATCACCTCTAAAATGGCATAAAAAATGACCTGCCATAAGGCAAGCCGTCAATCTATGTGTACGAGGAACAGCCCCTTGCCGGGACCGTCCTTTGCGGTATTGTTTTGTTTCTTTTATTTCTCCTCGTCACCGTCATAGTTGTTCAGGAGAATGGCAAGTGCAAGTTCTGCCTCCTTGCAGGTGGGTTTCATGTCCCAACCCCTGTCATAATTGGCAATGATTTCCCCGTTTGCTTTCAGCATCAGCTTGGAAATCTTACCACCGTTGATTCCAAATTTCTCACTTGCCTCTTCATAATGCTTGACCCAATAATGAACCGCTGTGTATTTTCCATCTGCTGTCGGAATTCCAATCGTTCCTTCTTTCCACATAATCCTTACCTCCGTTTGTGTTGTTTTCCCTTTCGGTAGGTACATATTAACTCTACGTGCCGACTATATCCACTCAATTCGGAGCATATACTACACAAACATCTGCCGGAGAAACTGTGTGTTTTACAGCCTTTCTCCCCGCATAGAGCGATGAATCGTGTCCAGAATTTTCTCCTGCTCGGACAGCTTTACACCGATGCTATCCAGGGCTTCTCTGGTTCCACAGTCCGGGCAGATAAGGCTTTCATTATCCACCCTCGAAAGAGCAGGCGCACCGTAGTAGCTTTTGCCGCAGCGTGGGCAGATTCTGATTTTAGTGCTTTCTGTTTTTTCCATGTTCAAATGCCTCCTCTGATTTTATCTGTGCTTCTGCAAGGAAATGTTCATCAAAGCCAAAGCTGATGTATCCCTCAAGGCAGACGCTCACATAGGCAAGGGACGGAATGCCGATACTGCGTTCCTCATGCATGATATACACGAAGCAGTCCCGGATTCTGGTCTTGCCGGACTTAATGCCCTTAATCGGCAGCTCCATTTCCTTCTTGTAGTAGAAGGTAGGGAAACCCTCGTAGCGGTCAAGTGCCGCTTCATCCTCTGCGGTTACCGACCAAACGGCAACTGGAACACTCGCCCCAATCTTGGGTTCAATGGTAAGGTATGCACCTGTCTGACTGCCTTTGAAAAGCAGTTCGTAATCCTTGATTTCTGATGTTCCAATGACTCGTGCCGATGGGCATCGCATCCTCATCTGTCTGATGTTTAAGTTGCTGCCGTAGGCAATGTAGTATCGTTTCTTCATAATGATATCCATCCTTTCCGAAGGGGCTAAGGGGCTACCCTTCTACCACCTTAAGACCGCCGAAGCGGTCGGGGAAGGTGGCAGGAGGCTAACTCCTGCGATTCTCGTCTGTCGACTCGGTCGGTGCTTCTGCTTCGCAGAGGTGTCCACTGGACACCCGCACCCTTCAAGCGGCTCTGCCGTTTCTGAAGGCTGTATCTCCTGCCAGTCTCTTGGTAAGGATATCCCTTGCCGTTTTGAATTCCTCTCCGATGAAACCGAGTCTTAAAAGCCAAGTCCTCATAGCGTATTTCGGATTTTCATTCTGCTGTGGCTTGGGACTGGCACTCTTTACCGTTTTCGCCATTTGGCTGAGTGCAAGGCAAAGCTGAATGTAGCTTTTTAACTGTCCGGCATGAAGTCCGTTCCGCTTGCCGTCTGCCGGAGCATCGAACTGGAAAAGTCTGAACTCGATGGTTCCTTTGGTAAAGGTCGCATGGTAGTTGAGCATATGGTAGCGGCTGTCGTTGTAATGGTGGTCTCTGCCGTAGTTGGCACCGTTGGAGGTGTACCAAATGTCTGCAAGTGCCGCCATCGTTTTTGGCTTTTTCTTATTGACCTGTTCCAAGAAACGTGGGTCAACTGTGCGGCAGTAGCGATTCATTCTTCCTCTGTCGAGGTCAAGGGCATCGGCTATGAGGCTTTCGTGGCTCGCCATGATGTTTGCAAGGTTTCTCATGGTCTGTGGGGTATGACCGTTTGCTCCGATGTGGATGTGAACTCCGCAGCCCCTTGTGGCATCGCTCTTTGCACCTGCGTGGCGAAGCTGTCGGATGAGTTCCTGCAAGGTTTCAATGTCTGCGTAGTGAAGGATTGGGGTTACCAATTCGCATTTCTCGCTGTCGCATCCTGCGATGCTGACATCCTTTTGGAATTTCCACTCTCTGCCGTCTGCATCCCAAGCTGACCAAGTGCTGTAGCCGTTGCGTCCGGCTGTGTTTTCGTATCTGCCTGTGCCGAAGTAGGTGGCTGCAAGCCTTGCTGCCTTATCCCTTGTGATGCCGTTCATCTCGACCCCAACTCCGATGGTCTGCTGTTTCAATTTCTCAACCTGTCTTGTGATTTTCTCGTTCATTCTATGTACCTCCGTTTGGTGTGTTTTCCTTTTGGTAGTACACATATTCGCTCTAAAACCACATAATAGCAAGTCATTTCAGCGATATATACTGGACAAATATCTGCCCCCGCAAAGGCTCTGAAATTGTGTATTTTACAGCGGTTTTTCATCGCTGATTCTCCTGCATTTGTCCTCGCCGTAGACCACATGGAGTCCGCTGCCGTTGTCCCAATGAATCATGATGGATGCGGTATCGTCCACGCCCCATACAGTTCCCTTAGTTCCAATCGGAGGAGCCTGCACATCGTCCATCTGGATAAGCTGTACCCTTGTACCGGCCGGATATTCCTTGCGGATACGTTCCACAATCTCTTTACTCGGAAACTTCATTCTTTGCCCCTCCTTTGTTCTTCAAAAAAGCAAGTGCTTCTTCTCTGGTATGAAACAGCCTTGAAAGAGAAGCATGGTAAAAATATCCAAGCTTATTTTTCACTCCAAAATATCTCCCATCGTAGGATGTTATTGTATATTCACCTGTATAACCGTTCTTTTTGTTGGTAATCATCACGCAGGTATCACCAACTCTCCACCCCTCTGGTAATTGTACTTCCTGCATTTCTTTTTTTGTTGTCTCATCCATCGACTTCATTCTTCGCACCTCCCTTGAATGCTGATGAACCGGAAAGGTTCTGAAGGAGAATCTTTCGTTCTTCCTTATACTCTGTTCCGATGAAGCCAAGCCGGAGAAGGAAACAGCGGAATGCATATTTCTCATTATCGACTGGCTTTTCTTTTGCTGTGATGCGTTTCTGCTTGATGCTCATTTCGCAGAGAGCTGCGATGAAATGCGTATAGGCTTTTGTGGTTTCAGCATCCGGCAATTCTGGAAACCAAGGGAATGAAATCTTGTCTTCCGTGATGATAATCCGAAGATCATCAATCCCCAGTGCCTTTTTGATAAGGTTCCCCTTTGCATCCAGAAGGTTGGTAAGATTTCCGGCTGCTATCTTTTCAAGTGGCAGTTCAATCGTAAGACCTACCGTTTCACCCTGTTCGCTTTCTTCCGGCACTCCGTATGCAGGTGGGCAATCTTCCAAAGGCTCCTCGCAGTCGATTTCCGGCTGTGGCTCATCGTACTCTGCACTCTCGAAATGAAAACCTTTTTGATCCAGTTTCTTAAGCAGTCCCTCAATCTCCTCGCTGTCTGCCATGTCATTGAAGGAAAGTGTTCCAAATCGGTCGATGGTAAAATAATCGACCTCGTATGCACAGCTTGGAACTCCTTTGTAGGTTGCGGTTGCTCCCGTGATTTCTGCGATGGCGGTGACCAGTGCCTTACGTTCTTTTCCAGTTACGTTAAATTTGACTTCCATGTGAAGTACCTCCTTTTCTTTCGGTACTACATTAATCACTCTTAAGCCGATTTATAGCAAGTCATTTACTGTAGAATAGTAACCGAATTATTCTGTATCAAACTGTGAGTAATACACAATGCCGGACAGGACAAAATATACGCACGGCAACGCTACACCATTGCCCCACATCTTATATTCTGCAGCATCCGAGTGGGGATTTTTCAGCCACTTGATGATCTGCTTTTCCGTTTTTGGCTTGGTGGAAGTTCCGATAATCTTTCGGTGGGTTTCAAACACCTCCGACCAGAACGCAATGTCCTCGTCAGTTGGTTCTTCGATACTAAGACCACTGCACCACCAGTCGGGGAATCCCTGCAGCCTTGCACATTCCGTAGGGGTCAGTCTGCGGACGATGTACTCCTCTTCCTCAGTGGAATCATTGACCACCGGAGGGTCTTTATAATCTGTAGCCACAAGGGTATTTGCCAGTTCCTTCTCTGCATTGGTAAAGAAGGATGCTTTGCTGGAAGAATAAGCAATAGCGTGTTTGTCCACCGTATTAAGAGTAAAGGAAACATCTTCATTGATGCCATCCCCCTGGGGACCGTTCTTGTCGGCTCTGCCAATCATACTGCCCTGCAGTGCTACCACGGCAATACCACCCTGATTGCAGGAAGGATTACCGCCGTTCCCATCCAGGCATCTTGAAGTATCAGCTTCATAGAAGCCACTGGTCGGATTGTCCGATTTCATGGAATTACTGTCTTTGGAGCAGATGCCGTATGCCTTTGGCACAAATACTGTCTGGTCATTGTTGCAGGACAGAGTCGCTGATTTATTATCTTGTATCAGTGCACCTTTGCCACCGCCCTCGCATCCGCTGCGGATTTTGAGCGTCTTCGGTGTCTCCAGTACGAACGGCTGATTGTTGCCTCCAGTCCCATATGTGGAGGAAACCGTCTGCGCTACTGCAAGCGGTCCCACATACCTTGTATCTTGTGAATGATTCTCAAACACAAGCGGTGGATGATGGGCTTCTGCACGAAGAGTACAGGTCACATCTTCCGTCACATCTATACGGTTACCGCCCTGGTCATTTAGGCAGATGCAGCCTGTCTCTCCAATGCTTTCTTTAACATGTCCGGCAGTTCTTTGCCACGAGCCGAAGCCCTCCGCAGAATACCCAGACACGCCCTCTGACTCAAATAGTATTTTTCCGGCACTGCCTCCTGCAAAATCTGCGACAAGATAGATACGTTTTCTTCGTTGGGGGACTCCCCAATATTGAGCATCAAAGACCCTCCAGGCGAGGGAGAAATCCGCTCCCACAATACTTCCGGCGTTGCTCCATTTTTCTTTTTCAAGTCCAGGAACAACATAATCTTCGGATTTGACTTTGCAGATTTCCGTGAGGACTGCCTTAAAATCTTCCCCTTTGTTTGAGGAGAAAGCTCCCGGCACATTTTCCCACACGATGTATCTTGGATATTTTCCATCAGTTGCACACCTCATTTCCTTTACTATTCGGATGGCTTCATAAAACAGGGAAGAACGGGACCCATCCAATCCGCTGCGTTTCCCGGCAATGGACATATCCTGGCACGGACTGCCAAAGGTAATAATGTCCACTGGTGGAAGTTCCGCACCCTTCAACACGGATACATCTCCCAAATGCAGCATATCCGGGAACCGCGTTGTGGTCACCCGGATAGGGAACGGCTCCACCTCCGAAGCCCATAATGGTGTGATGCCGTTCATCCAGCCGCCCAGTGGAAAACCTCCGGAGCCATCAAAGAGACTGCCAAGCGTCAGTTCTTCCTGCGTATTTGGTGTATTTCTTTTGCTCATGGCGCACTCCCTTCTATGATATATATAAGCATTTAGCTTTCCTCCACTTCTTTTACCAGTGCGGAATACGGAATCTGCTCTCCGTCACGGATCACATACACATGGTCTGCATCCTCGGTATTCTCCACATATCTGCGAAGAATGACAGAAGCATATTTTTCATCCAACTCCATCATGAAGCAGATACGGTTGGTCTGTTCACAAGCCATCAGAGTAGACCCGCTGCCACCAAAGGTATCCAGGATGATGGCGTTCTCCTGGGAGGAATTGCAGATGGGGTAGCCCAGCAAGTCCAGCGGCTTGGAGGTCGGATGGTCTTTGTTCCGCTTTGGCTTGTCATAATTCCAAATGGTGGTCTGCTTGCGGTCAGAGTACCAGGAGTGTTTTCCATCCTTCTTCCAACCAAAAAGAACAGGCTCATGCTGCCACTGATAATCACTGCGGCCAAGCACAAGGCTGTTCTTTACCCAGATACACACACCCGCCAGGTGGAACCCGGTATCAATAAATGCTTTACGGAAGTTCAGCCCCTCAGTGTCCGCATGGAACACATAAGCCGATCCGCCTTTTTCCAGATGTTCCGCCATGCAGGAAAAGGAGTTGTACAGAAAAGTGTAGAAGTCCTCACCCTTCATGGAATCGTTCTGGATGGTTAGTCCATCCGAAGATTTGAAGGAAACACCATACGGAGGGTCTGTCACTATGAGGTTGGCTTTCTTGCCATCCATCAGCACCGCCACATCCTCCGGGCTGGTGGCATCGCCGCACATCAACCTGTGCCTGCCCACGCTCCACACATCGCCACGCTCCACAAAGGAAGCTTTCTCTAAAGCGGCATTCAGGTCGAAGTCATCATCCTTGACCTCTTTGTCCCTATCACCATCAAACAGGTCGGCAATTTCAGAATCATCAAAGCCAGTGAGGGAGACATCGAAGTTCTCACCCTGCAGACTTTCAATCTCAATCCGCAGAAGCTCCTCATCCCATCCGGCATCCTGAGCAAATCGGTTGTCTGCAATGATGTACGCTTTCTTCTGTGCCTCGGTCAGATAATCCACGAAAACACAGGGCACTTCCTCAATGCCTTCCTCTTTCGCTGCAAGCACCCTGCCGTGTCCGGCAATGATGCCATAATCCTTATCTACAATGACAGGATTGATAAACCCGAACTCACGAAGGCTAGAGCGAAGTTTGTTGACCTGCTCTGCCGAGTGCGTCCGGGCATTATTCACATAAGGTACCAGCTTGGCAATTGGCACAAGCTGCATCTGTGTCGTTGTCTTTCCCATCATCCACACCTCCGCTTCAGCAGTTTTGCAAGTCCTTTCCTGGCGCCCTCCAGGTTACCGGAAAGAGCCTGCCCCCGGACAGTCTTATACTGCTGTCTGGTCAGATTTTCTTTATTGTCTTTCAGTATCTTCATAAATTTGTTCAGTTCCGTATGCATCTTATCTGCCCTCCCTTGCACGGAGCAGCCGCTCCATCAGATCGTTCTGCGGCGGAGCGTCCTCATAGTCCGTGCTGCAGTTCTCCTTCACGATCTGGAAAATCTCATTCCAGAGCCGCACCGCCTGGTTCATATAGTTAATCCCGATATTGATAAATGGGGAAGGGATAGGCTTCTGCGTGGTCGGATGCTTGGAGAGAAACCCCAGCTTATTGGTCATCTCCTCACACTGAATCCATCTGGCACTACACATGGCATACCGTTCTAATAACTGTGGGGATACCTTCGATGCACAGCCAATGCGTTTCAGCCACTCCCATGTTTCCTTGTAAATCTCTCCCGCCTGGAGGGTATTTCCGTCACGCTGCTGTGCAGACAGGAAGTCATGCGGCTTTGGCATATCCACACCCTCCATCTCCGGGATATCTAAAACTTCCAGTTTTCGTCCACCCGGATTCCCGTTTGCTGCTTTCTCCGCCACAGAAGATTTCTTACGGCCGGCTCCCGGTCTTGCACCACCACGCCCGCCGATGTTATTTGATTTTGTAGGCATTTCTTTTCACCGTCCTTTATTACCCTTTTGATTTCGCCCTTTTTGTGCGTTTGACCCCACGCCCGTTCCACGGGACCTTTATCGTAGAGAAGTGACCCGCCCCTACCGGGTATGCCATCGGTCACCACTCTGGGCATGAATCCTCGCATGACAAGATTTGCACAAGGAGATAAGGTTATCTGCATCATGCGTTCCACCCTGCGACAACGGTTTCTTATGATGTACCTCTTCGGTCTCCACAAGGACGCCCTTGGCATAGCACAGTTCACAGAACGGATGCTGTGATACATAGCGGTCACGGATTCTCTTCCATGCTCGTCCATACCTACGGTGTACAGCCGGGTCACGGTCGTACTTCTCGTAACGTTTGTTCTCTTTTCTTTGATGCTCCTCACAGAACCTGCCATCCGTCAGATTGGGACAGCCGGGGAAGGAACAGGGCCGCTTTGGTTTCCTTGG
>JAQVCP010000148.1 GCA_028689735.1 Hespellia sp.
AAAAAAGTTTCAAAACTCTTTCCGGTTTGAGCATTCGGGATACGTTCTGGTATAGCGAGGAGGTGAAAACCAGTCACGCTCAAATCTGAACGGAAGGAGGGAAGTGTATGCCATCTCCTTCATATGAAGAACGTATCTGTGCGATGTTCGATTCTTTTTGTAAGACGGTATCGCGTAATTTCGTTCGGGATTTGCAGCGGAAAGAGAACAACCGGAGTAAACATTTTTCTCAGGAACCGGTAGATTTTCTGCTTGAATTATTAGGAAAGCGGGACAGGTATCCGTCTGACCATCTGATGCTGTATGTGGAGGGGATGGCCTGCACCGTAAATGATGAAGTATTATATGATGCACTCAAATCTTTGCCTGAAAAGCAGTGCAAAGTCCTATTGCTGGACTTTTGGTACGACGCGACAGACGAAGAAATCGCAAAACGATTGGAGGTAACTACTCGCACCGTTTACAACTTGAGACAGCGTGCGTTTCGTAGTATACGGGAATTTTATGAACGAAGAGGAAGAGACCCATGAACTAACCTATGAACTGATTCAAAGAGCAGCCCACGGAGAAAAGGAGGCTTTACAAGAAGTTCTTTGCATCTATGAACCCTACCACAATGCACTGGTTGCTGCTGAAACCACGGATGCGGACGGTAAGCAGAGGTGTGAGTTGAACGAGGATTGGAAGGTACAGGTTCAGATGCATCTCATGAAAGCAATACAAGAAAAATGGAGGGAATTGATATGAACCTACTGCCAGATCTGTTTTCCTTCGCCTATGTCCCAAGCTGGTACGATCAGCTTGACGAACTGGCGGAGCTGGCAATCCCGGAGCCCTGGAGGTTTCGGAATCCAAACTATAGCACGAAAAATATAGATACTCCGATATTAGAACGATATATCCATTCGATTTTCAAAAAGCAGGTCATTGATTACAGAGAAGAACGCAATCCGGAAAAGGCGGCAGGCTGCTTCCATGTGGAAAATGAATATGCCTGTTTCCATACGGGTCTTTACACCCGCAGGTACAAAGCCATTTATGGGTGCTTTGACCGCAACAAGCGGCAGGCCAGTATGCTGGATTGGTATTTCAGAGGCTTTACGGATGAGATATCACCCTGGTTGAAATACATCAGTCCTCTTCCGAAAAAGCCAAGCTATTATATGACGCAGTATGGCGTCAACTACAACCCGGAGTGGCCGATACGGGTCAATGTAGACCACATCTTAGGCGATGAGGAGAACCTCTCCCGTCTGCCTTCTGCAATCCAGGAAGCGCGAAACCTGCCCCTGCTACTTGAAACGGCAGTAGAACTGGCGCGGAGGAAAGCGGTTGTAGAACCGAGCATTGTGGTACCACAGGGCTACCAGGGCCGGGTGCAGTATCTCCTGCCGATCTGTCTGACTGACATGGAGAAACCAGACCTTGCTATGACCCTTACCATTATGGATGGGTACTATTTGGGAAACACCTGTCTTACCCTGGAGATGGCGTACCTGAATGCACGTCTGCTGGCAAAGCCCGTGGCCCCCTGGCTTACGGAAATTGTCAGATAGCGGGAAATTAGTGAGGTCATATGCTCCTGCGCCAGATGGCGGCAGAAACAGGAAGGAGCATATCAGAGGATGCGCAGAAAAAAGGAGGAACAGTCCCATGGATTAAACAAAAGATTACGTCCGGTGTACTGCCCGAAATGCGGGTGGAAGATCATGGACGCAGTGGAAGGCACCAAAACACAGATGACGATTCCGTGGAAGGGCCGGTATCCCGATTTTTATGTGAAATGCGGGCACTGTGGCGTGGAGATCGGAATCAGCAAAACTGAATAAAATTCGATCCTGTTCCCTGCCAAATGGCCTGGAACTGACCGGGGCGCTGCGGGAATACGGCATGGGCTGCAAGGAATGTATGCAGACCGGGGAAACGGACAGCTAAACCGGGACAGGGATCACACGTTTGTTTGAGCATGATGCACGGAGCGGTAATTTCATTCCTTAAGTAAAGGATTATCGCTCCAATACGCCATCTTCTAAGGGAGATGGATATGATATTGAGCCTGGCAGGCGGCACTTTTGTGCTGCTTGTCAGGCTCTTTTTTTGTACTTTGACGGCATAGGTGCCGTCTGCCGGACTCCGAAAGGAGAACGGCAAAATGAAAGTCAATTACACATTTGCAAATGGAGAAACCTCTGAGGTGGAGGTTACAGAGGAAATCGGAAACATCATTCTGGATTCCAGACGGGAGGAGAGCAATCTTGACCGAAAGGAACGGTATCACTGCTATTCCATGGACGGTGCAGTATTCGAGGGGGTGGAGTATGCAGACCCAGATACCCCGGAAACCCTGTTGGAACAGCTATTGGAAAGCAGACACATCAAAGAACTGTTGGAGGAACTGCCGGAGGTGCAGAGAAGACGGCTCTTTTTGTATGCAGAAGGAAAATCCCTGCGGGAGATTGGGCGTATGGAAGGCGTGGATCATAAGGCAGTCAAGAAGTCCGTGGAGGCGGCAAAGAAATATTTTCTGAAAAATTTTTGATTGTGGGTCCCCAAAAATGCTGCGAAATCTCCGTATGCTGAAGGACATCAAAATACAGTCCTTTAGAAAGCAGAGGTGACAAGATGAAACACACATTACAAATCCGTGTTTCGCCGGAGCCTGTGAATGATGGCATCATAAGCTGCCGCAGGATTTCCGTGAGAGAGCGTTTCCTACGCTTCCTCATGGGAAAAAAGCAGAGGCTGACAATCATCGTTCCTGGCAGAACCGTGGAAGAACTTTCCATTCGGGAAGTGAAGGAAGGAGGGCTGGCACATGAGTAGAATCAAACTTCTTTTGGATGTTGTGGAGGGGATGCGTTCCCTTGCAGACAGCCTGCAGGCCGTGGCGGATATCATGACGCAGGAGGAGCCTGCACAGGATATGGCGGAGCGCAGTGGAAAGAAACCAAAGGCCACAGCGAAGAAAGTAGCGGAAAAAGCAGAGCCAACAGAACCAGAGTCTGCCCCTTCCCCTGCCCCGGCAGAAAAGCCACTCACACTGGAAGAAGTCCGTGGGGTGTTGGCGGAAAAATCCCGCGCCGGACACACCGCAAAGGTCAGGGAGTTGTTGATAAAGCACGGAGCGGATAAGCTGTCGGACATTGATCCGGCGAATTATCCGGCACTCCTAAAAGATGCGGAGGTGCTGTGATGGGGAGCCAGAAGGTGAATTGTGCCGAAGGCATAAGAGAGGCTGGTCAGAGCCATGCATTATTATCTGCTTCTGCAAGCCACAGATGGCTGAACTGCCCGCCGTCTGCAAGACTCTGCGAGGGATATGAGGACAAGGGCAGTGAGTATGCCCAGGAAGGCACCGATGCTCACAGCCTGTGTGAGTACAAGTTAAAACAGGCGCTTGGAAGGAAAGCCAAGGATCCAACGGAAGCCCTTTCTTTTTACAGCGAGGAGATGGAGCAGTGTGCCTGTGATTATGCCGCCTATGTGATGGAGCTGGTGGCGGAGGCAAAACTAATCTGCAAAGACCCGGTGGTGCTGATCGAGCAGCGGCTGGATTTCTCCCGGTTTGTGAAGGAGGGCTTTGGCACCGGGGACTGTGTGATTATCGCAGATGGAACGCTGGACATCGTGGACTATAAGCATGGAAAAGGCGTGGAGGTATCGGCGGTGGATAATCC
>JAQVCP010000067.1 GCA_028689735.1 Hespellia sp.
TCTATTACACTTGTTCTATTTTGATTTTATTTCATTCAACAGCATGTCGAGATTTGCATCCCTCATAAAGTTCTTGATTGTGACAATTCTCTTTCCAGGATTTGCTTTAACTGCACGGTCATACAGACTCTCGTGTGTTACGATGACATCCGCATTCTCCGGCACCTTCTCAATTGCAAAATTCTTTACTTCTTTTGTGATTCCTTCTTTTTCCAGACGTCTGCGGAATGCGTTGGCTCCCATGGCACTGCTTCCAAGTCCGGCATCGCATGCAAATACGATAAATGCAATATCTGCTGCCTCGCCTGCATCATCCTGCATCTTGGATGTCTTCTCTGCCATTGCCGTATTTAACAGATCTTTTCCTTCCTGTTTCATAGCTTTGGAAGCTTCCTGCTGTTTCTGGAACTCATCCACCTCGTCATCCGCCGCCTTACTCATTTTCAGGAATACGGAATTGATCAAGAAACTCACCAGTGCTGCAACTGCCACACCTGCAATCACACCGACAAATTTTCCTTTTGGAGTCAGTGCAAGGTATGCAAAGATGGATCCTGGACTTGGGCCTGCAACCAGACCAGCGTCAAAGAACTGGAAGGTCACAATACCGGACATTGCACCGCCGATCATTCCCAGAATGGTAATCGGTTTCATCAGTACATATGGAAAATAGATCTCATGGATACCCCCGAGGAAATGAATGATGATTGCTCCCGGTGCGGTCTCTTTTGCGCTCTTTTTTCCAAAGAATGAAAATGCCAGAAGGAGTCCGAGTCCCGGTCCCGGATTGGATGCGAGCATGAAGAACAGTGATTTTCCATGTTCCAATGCTTCCTGCATTCCCAGTGGATAATAGATGCCCTGATCAATCACGTTATTGAGGAACAGCACCTTTGCCGGTTCATTCAGGATTGGAAGAAGCGGAAGGTATCCGGTTTTTACAATCGTCTGAACTGCTGCAGAAATCAAATCATTTGCTCCCACAACAAGCGGGCGTGCCAGCTGATAGCTGAACAGCGTAAGGATACATCCGATAATGCCCAGGGAAAAATTGTTGATGACCATCTCAAATCCCGCCGGAATCTTTCCATCGATGAATTTATCGAATTTCTTCAGAATCCATGCACTTAGCGGTCCCATGATCATAGCTCCCAGGAACATTGGAATATCCGAACCCACAATCATACCTGCGGTTGTCAATGTACCAATCACACCGCCCCGGTCACCGTGAACCAGTTTACCTCCGGTATATCCCAGTAACAATGGCAAGACAAATTTCGAAATGGGTGAAACCAGTTCTGCAAAATTCTTATTTGGAATCCATCCTGTGTCAATAAATAATGCGGTAATAAATCCCCAGGCGATAAACGCTCCCATATTCGGGATAACCATTGCAGTCAAAAAGCCGCCAAATGCCTGCAGACTCGCTCTAATCTTCTTTTTCATAATCATTGTCCTCTCTCATTTTTATTGTAAAATCCGCCTTCTGTGAATTGTACAGCACGCGGGTAACATTCTTGCTGTCACTCTGCTCATAGAATTGCTCTGCCTCTTCCCGATTCAATCCACCACGCATCTTTCTTACAATCAACCGTTCCTTTAATTTTTCTTCCTCTGTTGTGATCAAAATCGAATAATCACATTTTTCTTTCAGATCTCTCCAACCCTCATCTTTTAAAAGAAGCCAGTTTCCTTCCAGTAAAATAATATCTTTTTTCACCTTCACTGCATCTTCTACGACATCATGAAGATTCCGGTCATAGATGGGCCATAGGATATCCTCCCAAATTATGCCATCCAGTTTCTTTTTTAATTTTTCAAGATCAAATGTCTCCGGACATCCCTTCACTTTTTTCATCGGCACTCTGACGCCATCGACAACGGTATCATGTGTCGCTATGTAATCACTGTGATAGTGAAATCCGTCAAGTCCCAATGCCTGAATCTCCTGTATGTCTTCCTGCCTTTTAGAGAGTTCCTGGAGATATTCTGCAAGGGTGGATTTTCCAACCGCAGGAGGTGCTGCAAGAAAGATAAGGATTCGCCTTCCTTTTTCCTTCTGCACCTCATCCATCTTTTTCAGAAGTGGAAGAAATAATTTATTTGTCGTAGACTCCTTATAATCTGCCTCCACTTTAAACCCGTTTACCGTAAGAATCTCTTTTTTCCAATCACTCATTCGATTACCTCTAACAGCTCACTTTCCGTCTCTGCTGCAAATAATTTGTCTACCATCTCGTCTTCCATCAAGGTCTCAGCCAGTTTGGATATCATATTCAAGTGTTCCTCCGGGTCAACACCGGAAAAGGATACCAGCACCTGTACATCTTCGTCCCCTGGGAACTGTACCGCCTCTTTCAGTTTTAAAACAGACATTCCATTTTTCAGTGCACCACATTCCGGTCTTGCATGAGGCATGGCAAATCCTGGCATAATGATGATATAAGGACCGTTATCGATTACATTTTGAATCATTGCATCAATATAACTTTCTTTAATGCAGCCTTTTTCTAAAAGTGGCTGCGCCACCAGACGGATTGCTTCCCTCCAGTCTGAAACACTGTCTTTAAAACAAATTCCACATACATTACTCATCCTTGTTTCCTCCTATTTTTCATATATTTCATTTACACTTTGTTCTAAATAGTCATTCAAAAATTTTTCTATTTTATGTTGTACCTGATTTTCTCGGCCTGCTTTTATGTCTTCTAAAAAGGTATCATCGCCAAACACTGCATTGCTGATGGACGAAATTGCCAGCGTCTCTCTTTCATCTTTCTTACTGATCAACATAACAATGACAGCCTTGGCTTCCATGAAATATGGATGTGTAAATGTTTCACCCTCCGGAAGAATCACGATCATCTTGGAATCTGTCACTGCATCGGTGCGGCAATGGAGAAATGCGATTTCATACTCCGGAATCACCTGAGTAGATAAGGCTTCTCTTTCCCGCAGATCCTTTACGATTTCCATCCGGTCTTTTCCGGTCTTTCCAAGGTTTTCTCCTATTAGACTTATCATTTCGTCAAAAGAACTTTCCTTGTTGCTTTTAAGAAACCTGAAATCTGCCAGAATGGAGTCAGCCTCTTTTGTAATCTGCAGGATATTGTGAAGTGATGTGCCTTTACTTTCTTTTTGCTCTGCCACCTTCTCCCGCACAGACAGCGATTCCACATATCGGTCAATCATTTCAAAATCATGTTTTTTCATCATCGGCTCCACCTGAATGATTGGAATCCGATCCGATTTCACATCAAAACTACTTACCACAAAATCAATTTCTGATTTACTGAGATTTGGCAGTTCCCGAATGGTCAGGATTTTTGTATGGATTCGATTGCCAAAATACTGCAGCAGCCTGGAAGCAATCAGATTCGAAATTCCAATTCCGTTGGCACACATTACACCAATGTCGACCCGGCGCTTTTTTCTGTTTTGCTCCCTCAGTCGAACGATAGCCCCGCCAAAGTGCATGGCCAGATAACCGGTCTCTTCTTCCGAGACTTCGCATTGCAGACGCTTTTCCAGTATTTTTGTTGCTTCACTGGAACGCTCATACACTTCCGGATAAATGGTCTGTACTTCTTTCAGCAGTGTGTTCTGAATGGGTATCCCATGCAGCATTCTTGTAACTGCCGGACGCAGGTGTGTCATCATACCTTCAATAAACTGTTCATCTGTTTTTAGTTCAAAACTTAATTCTGGTTCAAATACTTCGGTCAGACTGTAGACGATTTCTTTCAACGAAAGCTTCTCTCCCATAACCTCTACATATTCATCACTGCTGCTCTCCTGCCTTGTTGCACTTTTTAAGAAAAGCCAGATTGCTTTTTGTTCTGCAGGTGAAAAGACGATAGGAAATGACTGTTCTAGTTTTTTTGCAATTTCTTCTGCAATCTGATAAAACTCACCGGACTGTTGTTCTTCTTTTTCCGCTAATTCATATCCCTTTTCTATTCTGCTTATGGCAATTTCCAGAAACAGAATCAAATTTCTTACTGATTCCACGGTGAACTGCTCCATCAGCTTTTCCGAAAACTCTGCCAGACTTGCTTTCACCGTTTCCTTCAGGCTCTCCTCCAGAATTTCTTCTTCTGGATAAGTCTGGATATAGGTCAGAATAAATCTTCGGAAATCTTCTTCACTATATTCCAATGCTGTTCCGTATCCGGTTCGTTTCACCAGATGGATTCCCGCTTTTTCAAACCAGGGCTGCAGCGATTCCAGATCATTATTAATGGTAGCTTCGCTCACTCCCAGCTGCTCCGCATAATAGAATGTTTTCTGCACTTCCTGATTCTGTATCAGTAGTCCCAGCAATTTCTTCTGCCGTTCTTTTTTGTTGCGTGGTTCAAAAGACTGTAATTTCTCAAGGTCACACAAAAATTCTTTTTTGCTTTCCTTTTCACCTGATAAAACTAATCCTTTTTTAGATTGCGTATCCAGATACAGTTTGTATTTTTCAAGCTCTCGGTTCATTCCTTTTAATTCTCTGAATAAAGTCCGTTTGCTAATCTGAAGATTATCTGATAATTCTTCTTTTGAAATCGTTTTGGAACTCTTCATCAGCAGAAATAGAATCTGTACCTGTCTTGGTGTAAAATTCATAACAGCCTCCTTTCTCCTGGTTTCTATGATGCAGCTGACTTGCTGCTCAAGAGTATCCATAACATCTCTGATTCATCTCGAATATTATGGATTCCATTGCAATGTTTTTCTCTTGTTATATTTATCATATTGCAGGAAACACAAAAAAACAATTCATAGATAAATAGAATTGTCACTTTGAAATCGTGCCATTTTTTCTTCTCCATCGTCTTGCACAGTCACCTGCTGCAATCAGCAGCGAAAATACCGATAAAAATCCTCCCATTTTGCTTCCCGGCGCAGAATATACTATTTTCAGCTTGTGTTTTCCTTTTTTTATTTTGGTGCCCAGAAAGGCGGTATTTACTTTTTGAGAATCAACTGCTTTTCCATCTACATAGATTTGAAAATTTGAATCATAGGGGATGGAGGTAATCATATTTGTATCTTCCTTTACATCAATTTTTCCGGTATAGCCATCACCGGATTCCAAGCGCGATACTACGACCGGACTTTGATAAAGTCGCTGATTTTTTTCTGCATCTTCTCTCCCGGTCTGGCATTGAATGTTCTTTATATCATAGCTGCCTGCTCCGAATACAACCGTAAGATCTGCTGTTTCTTCTGTCATGGGACATGTATAATGAAACACAGTATTCTCATTATAGTAATCACTCGTTCTACTGGTCAGCTTGTTCTTCTGTCCATTGACCTCCACCGTGACATCCTGATCTGCTACTTGATTAGCCACGGTAAAGGATAAAAAGATATAGTTATTATTTCTGTCTGACTGTTCTGGCAGATTATCTATTTTTAACTTTTGTGTCACCTTTTTGTTAAGTTCAATATGAAGTGTATCATTCTGTGCAACAATCCTGCCTTCCTTCCCTGTAAAAGAATCCAGATGCAGTGCTGCATCTGTCAATTTCTTTTCTACTATTCCTGTACTGTCTGTTGTCACTGCCGTTTCCAGTAATGCCAGTTCTTTCTGTGCCCAACTCATTTTTTTATAGATTTCAGGGGAGATGGTCTGATTTGTAAAGTAAAAGAGCGGCGCCACCTTCTGATTTTCATAAACGGAGCTATTGTCTTTCGACTGCATGTGCTGATATCCCACGATATCGACATTTCCAACCAGATATCTCACACCCATAATTCGCAGGAAAATGGGATTATCAACCACATTTTCCATCAGAGAATTTCTGGTGGAACAAGGCAGCCCCTGATCCTTTCTAAACTGAGTGTAAGAACTGTTTTCCAGAGAGGAATAGCAGCTGGTCAGATTCTGGCCGTTCACCTGAACCTTATTGATACTTTCTTTATTTTCAGAGTTACTGCCCCGCATTTCAATTCTGCAAAGACGCCCATCTTGCGCCAAAAGCTCCGCTATTGTGTCCTGATTCCGAACATCGTCCCGTTTGAAAACCTCATCTGCTTTCACCAGATAGGATTTCATTCGGACAACGCCATAAATCCCTGACATTATCATCATTGCTGCCGATGCCAGACACAAAGCATTTTTCCATCGCTTCCTGCTGACGAGAATTACGACTCCGCAAAGGATAAAATCTGCACACAAAAGCCAGCGTATGGGATTTTCTACACCGATGGCCCCCCACAGGAGAACGCCGCCTGCCAGTACATATCCGGCTGTAACCCATTTTGAAGTAAGCTCACCACTTTTCATCCTCCCAAAATATCCTGCCAGTACATAGCAGATCAATGGAAGAAACGGAATTAACGCTTTTGAACGAATATATAAACTGCCATTTAAGAGCCATTCAAACATCGGACATAAAATCAGAATCAGTAAGATACTGCTCAGCCATTTCTCCCGACTCTTTCTGACAAATAAACTGGTTACGATGGCAATAACTGCAACGGCTGTCACACCCATTCCATACGGACTATATAAATATTTTGTAACGGATGCATCCGGTAATAATAGTTCCTTCAAGGAAAAGGATTGTTTTTGACTCCGTCCACCCTTTAGTGCACAGTACGTGGGCACCAGATAAAAAAGTGACAGCATGATTCCTAACAACACAGGATAAAAGCGATGCCACATTCTTTGAACAAAACCGGGAAATGTCTGAATTTTCGTATCCGTATCACACAGACCGTAGAAAAACAAAGCTCCCAATCCGCCAATGGAAAAATAAAAGCTGGTCAGAATCATGCAGAAAACTCCCGATACCATAAGCCCGTATTTTTCTCTTTCTTTATAATAGTCATAACCGATGAACGTAAGCAGCAGAAACGGCATATAATCTACGAACATAATCTGTGTGGAGGAATGATAAATAATGGGGGATGCCAGACTCAGAAAAAAAGTGGCGTAAAAGCTGTCCGCTTTTTCAAAATGCTTTTTCAGCCATACAAAACACAAGATTCCATCTGCCATCTGTCCCAAGATTGAAATGAGCTGCATATAAACACTCATTTTCATCCAGGGAAACAGATACGACATGAAAAACAGTGGGTTATACAGCCCGTAGTATGCAAAATTCCATATGTTCTGCCCGCCGCCTATTTCCGCTGCATATGAAGGGAGCAGATTACCCGTTTGATAATACAATTTCCGAAAATAATCTGGAAAAACGCTGTGCTGACTAATCCAGTCCATTCTTGATCCTGCAAGATATCCTCCTGCTATCTGATATAGAAATAGAAGCAATGGGATCGTGACTAAGATAATGCAATATATGTATTCTTTCTTTTCAAATCTATTTCTTGTTGTCTGCTCATTCATAAGATTTTTTGTCCTTTTTCTTTTTTACCATGCGATTTCCATTTTGTGCGCCAGGCAATAAAAAAATCGCTTCTTTCACTTAAGATACCCTTATTATAAAAAGATCATCTTAAAATGAATGAAACGATTTCTTAAGAAAATCTAAACATATCTAAAAAACATTATAAGAAGCCCATACACACTATTTCCCGAATAATCAATAACATATTACTACCTCCCTATCCACTTTTCACGCTGTTATCTTGTTGCTTTTCATGTTATAATTATATTGTAAATATTTTTCTTAATATATAGAAATATCGCATAATTATATAACAATATCAAAGGAGATGGATTTATGCAGGTTGAAATAGATGTGAATAAGGACTACTCAGAAAAGGTTTCCTATAATAGAGCTGAATTTCCGGTATATGTCCGCAAAGGAATTTTATCTACCTATCCTAATTATGCGGCAATCGGTCATTGGCATGATGATATAGAATTCATTTATATTCTTTCCGGGGAAATGTACTACAATATTAATGGCAGACGAGTGCTTCTGCGTGCCGGGGATGGACTCTTTGTAAACACACGGCAGATTCATTATGGATGTTCTCCGGATCATCAGGAATGCACTTTCATCTGCATCCTCTTTCACCCCCTGCTGCTCTGTTCTTCTGCCTATGTGGAGCAGCAATTTGTCCTGCCTGTGCTGCAGAATGATTGCCTTCCTTATCTGCGCCTGCAGGGACAGGATGAAAATGAACGGCAGATTCTGCTCGTCCTTCAGGATATTTTCAGGCAGTCCACTTCCGATCTATTTGCGCTAAAGACGCAGGAACTGCTTTTTAGAATCTGGGAAAATATCTTCCAATTATCCGGACACATAGAAAAAAAGCAGGTGCCCAGAAATCAGCACCTGACAATATTAAAAGATATGATTCACTTTATCAGTAATCATTATACGGAAAGAATTTCCTTAGAAGAGATCAGTCTGGCCGGAAAAATCAGCAAGACCACCTGTACCAACATTTTTGTGAAATACACAAACCAGACACCGTTCTCCTATCTGACGGAATACCGTTTGAAGAAAAGTACGGAATTGCTGCTCACAACTGACAGCACCATTTCCGAAATATGCTTTGAGGTTGGATTTTCCGGTGCAAGCTATTTTACAGAAACATTTAAGAAGTCCTATCACTGTACACCTAGCGAATATCGTGGGAAGTACGCACAACGTTAACCTCGTGGAGCAGCGAAGCAGGTTACAATTATTTACTTTGCCTTACATCGTGACAGGCAAAATAGTCTGCCGCTATTCTAATTCATAGCTTCCTCTGGGATGATCTTGTTTGCTGTCCTTCCTTTTCCGTTTACCAGAAATACCGCAATTGCCAACAGGCACAATGCTCCAGCAGACATCGCCATGAACGTGACATTCAGTCCGTGAATCAGTGCTTTTCCACCATAGACAGCTGCGGAATTCGTTGCAACCATCGTCATGATTCCAACGAACACAGCTGCTCCGATTGCTCCTGCAATGGTTCTGAGAGACGCTAACAGAGCCGTTGCATCTGCAGTATGATGATTTGGTACATGACTGGTTCCCCAGGTTACCAGCGGCATCATCAGACAGCCGATGGAAACACAGCGAATTACATTTAATACTGCCGGTATCGCCAGTGACATATTCATGGTCACGAATACCATTCCAAGATTACTGAAGAGCATACAGGCTGCCCCTGTCACAAACAGTTTTTTCATACCAAGCTTGTCATACATTTTTCCAGCCATAGGACTGAACACTGCCATGGCAAGAGAACCTGGAAGTGTCACCAGTCCGGAAGTAGTCGCTGAATGTCCCAGTATACTCTGCACAAAAACCGGCATAATGACTGAGGAGCCCATCATAACAAGATACAGCAGCATACTGCCCAGAACACTCAAAGTAAATTCTCTATATTTCAGAATCCGTAGTTCCAAAAATGGCTGATCCAGATGAAATTGTCGATAAATAAACAGAATCCCGCCCACGATTCCTGTCAGTAAGGATACCATTACCGGGGTACTAAGGAATCCATAAGTACTGATATTTCCAATTCCAAGGGTAATTCCTCCAAACGCAAATGCACTCAGCACAAATGACAGCACATCAAATTTTTTCTTGCATGTCTCCAGCACATCATCGAAGGCAAACAAACCAAATACAAAGGAGCATGCCATAATCACAATGGCAACATAGAAAATGCTTCTCCATCCAGTCCAATCAATCAACACACCTGCAAGTGTTGGTGCGATGACCGGTGCCGCACTGACAGAAAGACCATACCATCCCATGATCGTTCCTTTTTTTTCAATTGGATAGATGGTCAGAAGAATGACCTGTGCCATGGATGTCATAATTCCATTTCCTACAGCCTGTAGAACACGTCCACCCATCATAATGATGAATGTCGGTGCAATGGTGCAGATTATGAGGCCTGCAATGAAGGCACCCATCCCAGTCAGGTAAAGTCGCTTTGTCGGGAAGCGTGTAATCAAAAATGCGGTCAAAGGCATGGTAATTCCCATTGCCAGTGAATAACCACTTGTCAGCCACTGTCCAGTTGCGACACCGATACTCAAGTCTGTTGTGATTGACGGCAACGCCGTTGTCAGGGCTGTTGCGAGCATGGAGGATGCGATACATGAAATTAATATGTTCAAAAATATTAAGGTTCTTCTTTTCTCTGTTACAATATTGCTGTTCATTCTAATTCCTTCTTTCCTGATGGTTCCAATTCTGACTGCTTCGTTCCTGACTGTTTCTCTTCGTAATATGAGAGAACTCTTCTCTTTAAATCCATATACTGCTTAAAGTCCTCTTCTCCCAATGCATCAATCAATCCCGATACGCTTTTAGCAAATGTTTCCTTTACGAGTAAATTCTTTTCCATTCCTGCAGGTAATATTTTCACTAAGGTCTGCCTATGACTGTCCGGATCCTGATACCGCAGGATTAGTTCTCTTTTTTCCATGTTTTTCAGAATCACTGCGATCCGTGCAGAGCTGACATTTAAAATATTACTTATTTCTTTTGGGTTTACATCTTCCTGTGCTTTTGCCAAATAGCTAAGCACAAAGTTTTCTCCCTTTACTGATTCTGTCAGCACCGATGCATTTTTTAATTTTGCAAGCGAATGCTGTAATGCAGCAAATTCTTCTATGTATTCTTTTCTATCCATAAAATTTCTCCTTTCATTTTTAATTACTAACGCCATTAGCAATTAAAACATATTTCAACTTGATTGTCAACAAAATAATAAAGTCGTAGTAAAGTTTGATTTTACTACGACCCTATTTATTGTTTTCACAACTAGGAACTATTTCACCGCAATTGCATTGGGATAAATTTTTTCCATTACCTGATTATCATAATTCTTATCCAACCAGATTTGTATTTCACTCTCTGCCTTTATACCATTTTCCCGCTCTTCATAACGGATCAGTGACATACAAGATATCGTCACGTTACAACACATAAAAAGAATCAGGAGCCAGGTCGCCACTTTTCCTATTTTTTGCGGGATTCTTTCAATCCAGAAGGAAACCATGGGATAAATCTTTTTGAGCCACAAGACAGCCGCCATTCCCCAGAAGAAGCAGTACAGCAAATTGATTCTGCCGCCCAGATTAAACGGGAGTTTGCTATAATCCCAGAAGACTTTTCCAAAGACAATTTCTGTGAAAACGCTGCAGAAATATTCATACGTCCCACCTAAAAGTGTTCCGATCCAAAAGAGAAAGGTGTCTCCTCTGTCTTTGTATTTATAAAGCATCAAGGTTGCCATTGCAATGGCAAGCCCCCATACAATACTAAACGGTCCCCATACCACACTGCTTCGGCTCATCCATACGCCAGTTGTGATACGGCAGAAAATAGTTTCCGCAATATCCCCAATAAATGCACCGATAAAAAAGAGCAGAGCGATCTTATAGAAGCTGCATCCGTATGCGAACACAGTTTTGTCCACCTGACTTTTCTTCTGGGACTCTTCGGCATTTGGATATGCTTTATGAATTCGATTTTCAATACGGTATGTAATCCATTTTCCGAGCTTGTGACTGACCTTTGCAAAATTGTTATTGGTCTTTTCCCACTTATCCAGCTGTTTTGACTTGCCTTTCAGGAGTAAGTAAGATGCAAGCGCATCCACTGCCATGAGACCGGAAAGGGTGAAAATAAGTATGTTACGAAGCAACTCCGGAATCATCAGCAATAAATCAAGAATGAATTCATTTCCCCATCTTACAATGACATATCCAAGAGCTCCCCAAAAAAGTGATGCCGGTAAACAGATATATCCATCCAGATTCCTTTTGATATTGGAATAATCCCACCAGCGTTCTCCGAAAAACCGCTCAATTAAATGGCCGCCGAACCATTCAACGACCGTGGCAACTACCATCGCAAACAGAAACAGCCAGATTCCTGTCAAATCCTTTAATCCTACAGATATCAATATCGCTGCAAATCCGTAGATAATGCAAAAGGGACCCGTAATCAGACCTCTGTTTACAAATTTCTTTTGTCTGATTGCCGCCAAAGCTGTCTCCAGAACCCAGCCAACAAAAGAATAGATAAAGCAAAGCCATAATAACGCACTGAATGAAAACATTTTTATCATCTCCTCATATAGTATATTGTGCCGCCTCACATATGTTCAGTGGCAATTTATCCGAATATTTTATATGAACTCTCGTTTCATATAATCTTTTCTTATAATGACCGTATTTATTTTATATCTCTCATTCCACATATAAATCGTCGATCAAATGATCGACCATAAACTCAAAAATCTCTGTATGCTTATTGGGGATAATTTCTTTGTTCTTAATCATCATAATCAGTGAATAAATAACCGAGATTGCAATATCTTCCTCGACCTTAAGCTTTAAATATGGATGATTCAAAAAAAGTTCCCGGCTCATATTGTTTGATTTTTCTATCTCTGCTACCTGCTCATTAGAAAGCTTGTTCATTAAAACTGTATAATCTGCGCTATTTGCATTATATAAAAAATTGTTTTTATCATATGCTCTATAGATGAGTTTCAGCGCCTCTGCAACGCCTTCTTTCCCCTTTTTTTCTTCCATAATCTTCGAGGCCGCTGCATAAATCTGTTCCTGCTCGGAACACAAAACCTCACAGAAAAGCGATTCCTTCGATGCAAAAAAAAGGTAAAATGCTCCCTTCGAAATACCAGTCTGTCTACACAGTTCATCTACGCTTGTCTTTTTATATCCGTACTGTGTCCAGCTGTGCCTGCAGGCTTCTACGATATTTTTTCTTATGTTTTTTTTCTCTTGTTCTGAAAAACTTCTTGCCATGGTCTCTCCCTCCATTATGACTCAAAACGCTTTGTCAGTCATAGTTATGCTATCACTATTATTTTTCATTGTCAAGCACTGCGCAAAAAAGGCAGAACATCCAATTGGATTTTCTGCCCTAACTTTTACTTTTTCTAATGGATATAATCAATAATCCAGATTTCTTATCTTTGATACACAATCGCTTCATAGGCGTTCATAACGCCCCTCTGATGCTTCTCGTAATTTCCAATCAGAATATCTGCGCCCTCCGGCACCACACGTTCATCCCACGCCTGTTCCTCCTTGGTAAAGTTACAGCACACGACAATCTCTCCCTCTTGGGTAAATCTTCTGTAGCAATACAATGCTGGACTATCTTCCATAAATTCTTGGAATTTTCCATCGCATACGATATTATTTTCTCTTAAAATGCGAATGAGCTTTTGGTAATAATGTAAAATAGAGTCTTTATCTTCCATCTGCTGTTTTGCATTCAGCCATTGATAATTGGAATGTACCCCGATCCACGGCTCAGCAGCACTAAATCCGGCATTTTCACTATCATCCCACTGCATCGGAGAGCGTGCATTATCCCTGCTGGATTTTCTCACATAACGCATCATATCCTCAGAGGAAATGCTTTTCTCCTTTTCTACATATTCCTGATAAGCATTGAGACTTTCAATATCTCGGAATTCATCGATACTCTGAAAATCCAGATTTGTCATTCCCAGTTCTTCCCCCTGATAAATGTAAGGTGTTCCCTGTAAAAGATAAAGTGCCGTCGCAAGCATCTTTGCGGACTTGTTCCAATATTCCTTTGTTGAAGTATCCCCGAATCTCGAGACCACTCTCGGCTGATCGTGATTGTTCCAGAACAGGGAGCCCCATGCCTGACCATACAGACCTTCCTGCCATTTTCTGAGCACCGCTTTTACGTCCTGAAGCTGATACTTTTTGTCATTCCATTTTCCACTTTCTCCGCCGTCTACATCCATGAGTTCAAACTGGAATACCATACTCAGTTCGCTTTGCTGATTTGCTGCATATTGGCATGCCTCTCTCACCGTAACTGCCGGAGTCTCACCAACAGTCATAATATCATAGTTTGAAAGTACTTCTCTATGCATCTCCTGGAGATATTCATGAACTCTTGGTCCGTTCGCACACACTGTGTGACCTTTGATATTACTGTCTTCACATAACATTCTGCTGTCTTTGGAAATGAGACTGATTACGTCCATACGGAATCCGTCAATTCCTTTGTCCAGCCACCAGCGCATCATTTTGTAGACCTCTTTTCTTACCGGCTCATAATCCCAGTTCAGATCCGGCTGTTTTTTCGAGAACATATGAAGGTAATACTGCTCCGTCTGTGCATCATATTGCCAGGCAGATCCAAGAAAACAGCTTGTCCAGTTATTCGGGGGCATATTTCCTTCTTTTCCGTCCCTCCAGATGTAATAATCTCTATAGGAATTGTCACGGTTCTTTCTGCTTTCCACAAACCAGGAATGCTCATCCGAAGTATGATTGACCACCAAATCCATTACAATCTTTATCTTTCGTCTGTGCGCTTCATTCAGGAGATGCTCAAAGTCTTTCATTGTTCCAAAGCTTTTCATAATGGAACAATAATCAGAAATATCATATCCATTATCATCTCCCGGCGACTCATAAATTGGTGTCAGCCATAGAACATCTACCCCGAGATTCTGAAGGTAATCCAGCTTTTCTGTAATTCCATTCAGATCGCCAACTCCATCTCCGTTACTATCCTTAAAGCTCCTCACATAAATCTCATAAACAACACTTTTCCTCCACCAGCAGGACGATTCTCCCATGATTGCTTCCTCACTTTCTATCTTATGCTATCTTTTTATACTATGTTATCACTATTCCACTAAAAATGAATCCCCTGGTTTTGCTCACTTTGTCTCATATATTGTCATTTTTTCTTCACTCAAAAAATAAAGAGCATTCTCTTTTCAGAAAACACTCCTTACTTATCTTTCCCGTTTTTACTCTTGTATTCTCTTGGAGACATCCCCGCAATCTCCTTAAAAAGTCTGTAATATGTCTTGGTACTGCCAATTCCAATCCGCTCAATCAATTCCAAGGCACCTAAATCTTCATTCATCAAAATCCACTTTGCCTTCTCTATTCTATATTCATTCAGAAACTTCACAAACGTCTTTCCTACATTCTTTTTAAAAAACTTTGTAAAATAAAATGTACTGAAGCCAATATGTTCTGCGATTTCTTCCAATGTAATCTGCTGCGTATAATGTTCTTCCACGTATTGGAAAATTAGATCCAGCTTTTCCAGCATCTGGCTTGACTCCACATGGTATTCGTATCTGCCCTCACTTCCTCTATATTCCTTATTTTGATACAGTCCAAAAACCAGCAGACACATATATCCTTTCAGTGCATAAGCATATCCACACCTTTGGTTCTTATTTTCCTCATAAATTGTCTCGAGCAACCCTCTTGTGGAAATGGCAATATCTTCCTTCCACTCCCTGGAATGTGCAGGATAATCTCTCCACAGATTCTTCAAAGTCTCTAACGCTCTCTCATCCTGCAGCAATTCTCGAAACAGGTTATCACTGAATTGATACACATATCGAATACTGCCCGGTGATGCAAGTACATAATGGACTCTTCCACCCGCAACCAAAAGAAATTCACCTTCTTTTACCTCCAGTGTCTTCTCGCCAATGCCCATCCGGACGGTTCCCCTTTTCACATAGAGAATCTCATGCTCCTTATGCCAGTGTGGTGTGGTCAAAATATCACCTTCGTTCAGCCACATACTAAGTGGGAAATGCTCATCCAGATGCGGTCTCTCCAGATAGATTGCCATAATCTCCTCCTATTTCTTCAAAAGTTTTTCTCTCGCGGATACTTTCCATCATCCTGACTTTTATCTATAGTTTTACTTTATTTTAAAAAATCTATATACTAATGTCAAGAATCGAACGGAAAATGAACTACATATAACTTAAGAGAAGCCTTCTGGCAATCTGTATTCAAGGATTCTTACGCTGCCTCAGTGCTCTTTGCAAGTTCCATCTCTTTTTCTGCTTTTTCCTTTTTTATGACTTTCTGGAATTCCAGAACATCCTTGCGAACCTCATTGCTCAGTGCCAGCATACAGATCAGATTAGGGAATGCCATTAGTGCATTTGCAATATCTGAGAAACTCCATACGATTGAAAGTGTGGTTGTTGAGCCCACATATGCAGCCAGTGCAAATACGACGCGGTAGACAATACAGTATTTTGGATTCTTTACCAGATATTCAAACGCCTTTTCTCCGTGATACTCCCATCCGATAATAGTTGAGAACGCAAATAACGTAATACCGATGCATACCAGGTAGCCGCCCCATTTGCCAAGTACACTTGAAAATGCGGCAATCGTCAGTGCGGACCCTGTAAGCTCTGCTGACTCACCATATGCCGTAAGTACTCCGGAAGCTGCAATCGCAAGACCTGTAATCGTGCAGACGACAATCGTATCAAAAAACGTACCTGTCATGTTAATATATCCCTGACGTACATGATGATCCGTTGTTGCTGCCGCCGCTGTGATTGCTGCGGAGCCCATACCAGCTTCATTGGAGAAGACTCCACGGGCAACACCCCATCGAAGTGACTGCATCATGCTGACCGTAATCGTACCAGCCACGCCGCCGGCTACAGAATGTGCAGAAAATGCCATAGAGAAAATCTGTGCCAGTCCGGCAGGAAGATTCCCGATATTTAAAATAATAACAATGACTCCTGCGATGACATAGAATACCGCCATTACCGGCACCACTACCGAAGATACCCTGGAAATACTTTTGATTCCTCCAATCAGAATGATACCCGCCAGAACTGTAATTACCAGACCGGTCACCCAGGATGGAACCGAAAAGGTAGAATTCAGTGCCGAGGAAATGGAGTTCGCCTGGGTCATATTCCCAATACCAAAGGATGCAATGACACCAAAAAATGCGAACAACCAGCCAAGTGCCGATCCGATGGATTTATTTTTGAATGCATGTTTCATTGTGTACATCGGCCCACCGGACATCTCCCCGTTCTCATTAACCTCACGATATTTCACTGCCAGCATACATTCTGTAAATTTGGAAGTCAGACCAAATGCGGCTGACACCCACATCCATACCAATGCTCCCGGTCCGCCAAGAACCATAGCCGTCGCAACACCTACAATGTTACCGGTTCCAATTGTTGCCGCCAGTGCTGTTGTCAGACAGGCAAATGGCGAAACATCTCCAGATCCCCGCTTTGTCGTCCTTGCTTCTTTGCTCAGTGTACTCTTTAATGCATACCCCAGATTTCTCCAAGTCAGAAAGTTGACACGAAATGTCAGGAAAATTCCGGTACCAACCAGTAATATCAGCATTACCGGCCCCCACACAAAACTGTCAACACTGTCCAAAATACTTGCTAATTTTCCCATAATACTCTCCTTCCATCCTCACCATTCAAACTATAATTTATATTCCTAAAATAGAGCTATTATTCAATGAGAGAAATGATTCTCATAAAATAGAAAAAGCGACAAGTTGCCATTCCAGACTGCCTTGTCGCTTACGTGATATTTTATACTTTTGCATATAAAATGTCAAGTTTTTTCAATTATGCTTTTTTATTACT
>JAQVCP010000149.1 GCA_028689735.1 Hespellia sp.
TAAGACTACGACATCGTGCGGTGTGACCGCTGAGAACTTGCGGTCACATACAGCACTGCGCAGTCGGGGAGGTATAGTTGCAGATTTTAAACTGCGATTGGTGCCTCCCACAATCTGCAGTCGGACAGTTTAGAACGGATTTCGCATTCAAAATATGCTTCTAAAAGCTCATGCAGCGTAATAGGTGCAAACCGGGTTTTCTGCAGCATATTTTCAAATTCTGTCAGAGATATTGTAACTTCAGGCTCATAATAAACTTTCTCCATCACCTTTCCAATTGCCAGTCTTTCCTTTGAAGTACTGTCCTTTAGAACAATTTTCCCCCCTGTCTTCCCCAGAGATTTCCATTTTTTGCAAAACATTTCGAAAGGCCGTTTCCATTCGCTTCGGCTTTTAAAATACGCTGCACACTCTTTTATATTATTCATTCAAAATCCTTTCATGTCCATTCCAGATATATTGAATCACTGTAATAATCTGAGAATTAAGTGGTCGTAACAACTCTGCAATTTTTAATCCTTTCACCGTATCATAACAGCCCCATAGTGCCTGGGAATTCATAATATAATCAAAATCCAGACTTTCCACCAGTTGAAACATACTGCTGATATTCTTATCATCAACACCGGCAAATGCCTCATCCAGAGCAATCATTCTTGGATGGTCAGGCTTCGATGCCTTTTTATATTGTGCATTCACCGCTGCAAAAAGCGGAACATACATGGCCATCGCTTTTTCGCCTCCGCTGAAACGGTTAAATGCTGCATTACTCAATATTTTCTTATCCTCTTGATTTCGTTTATAGGACATTTGAAATTCAAACCATCTTCTGTAATCCAATGCATCTCGTACAAGTTCCATATAATTCATGGCTCCACTATTTTCAAGAAGTTTTAATTTTTCCGTCTTTATCTTACTTCGAAAATGCCTTGCCACACGCTCAATATCCTCCATTGTAAGCAGTTCTCTGTCTCGGAGTAATATGTGTTCAAGATCATTGGTATCTAATTCTGCATCATTCTCCGCTGATTTCGGTTTCCAGCTCAATGAGAAAGTCAGTCCCATAGAAGTATCAATTCCTTTCATCAGTTCTGACATATCCTGCACCCATCTGCGGCTTTCTGCAATCCGATCCGTCAACTGCTGGCTGATGGTCTGTGACAAAATATCTTCGAAGAGTTCTCTATCTTTCTCCTGTATCAAAAGTTCCGTTTCATCAATTGTATTTCTGATTGTCTGATAGAACTCTTCCAGATAGAGTTTTTTCCCATTCCATGTTGAAGCAATTCTGACACGTCTTCTTGTTGCGCGAATTTCTTCTCCTCCCTCAAAACAATCCTCCAATGCGGTTCCATATTGTGAAAGATTACTATTATGTTGCTGATAGACACGATAAAGAGCATTCAATACATCCTGTGGTTCTCTTCCCCTGTCACTGTCCCGCAAAAGCGTAACTGCCTGTTTTGCACATTCTGGGATCGTTTTGGTTTCTCTTTCCAACACCAGATGAAGATCCAACTCCTCCTCAAAATAGCTGCGCAAAAAAGTCTCTTCTTTAATAGCTTCCTGAAGTTTTATCTTTTTTCCTTCTTCACCTTCAAACAGAACACTTAATCTTGTTTGAAGTTCCGTCAGTCTTTTTTCCAGTCCTTTTAATTCTTCTGTTATGTCTTTTGCTTCCACTTTCAGCAAATCAATCTGTTTTGCCTTTTCTTTATTCTCCGGTAGATTTAAATATTCCTCATATTTTTGCACTTCAATTGCAAAGGCTTCTGCCTTTCTGCTCCAGGTTCGTTTCTCTTGAAATGCCTCATCTCTTCGTTCTTCTTCCCTTTCGCTTTGTCCCTGCTCCCGAATCAGCTCCTGCTGTACATTCTCAAGTATTCTGATGCAGTTCTCCAATTCTTTCCAAATCTGTTGATACTCTTCTGCCTTTTCTTCCGCTTCCTGATATCCTGTAACAGTGCGTCCGTAAGGCAACTCCTTGCACGTTTGAAGTACAATTTGGTAGAACTCGTTGCTCTGATGCTCTGATTCCTCTGCCTTTTTTCTCTCTTGTTCTAATTGCGCTTCCATATAATTCAATTCCAGCTCGCAACGCACCATATCACTTAACAATTTGTTGATTTCTTCGAAATTTGGTTGCTTTTGATATTCACTTTCCAATACTTTTTGGCGTTCTTTGATTTGATTCTTCTTTTCCAGCAGTTCCTCTGCTATATGTCTTTGCAAATCTAGTTTCTCCTGAAGTTCACGTAATAACTGTTCTTTTTTTCTCTTTCTTGCCAATGTACCAATAAAAGCTGCTGCATCTGATGCCTTTGACTTTCCCCGTAATATCCCCTGTTGGAATTCACCCTGGACTCCAATATAAATTCCATTACTATTTCCACTCTTCTCCTGAATATTACTGAGGATTTTAGCAGTAGCCTCCTTTAATTCTTCTGTAAGCTCTTCATTTACTCTTAACTTACCAAAAGACGAACCTCCCATCTTATCCACATATAGCATTGTATCTGCCAACTGCGGAAACTGGTGTATTACTTGCCCTGCCATCTCACTTGGAACAACAAGTGCATCTAAAATCCCCATCATCTGCAGCTGCATTTCCAACCTCGCGCATTCTTCTTCTGTCAAATCTTCTGCAAATTCAACTGCTTTATAAAATGGAACTGTTTTGATCCCAGCTTTCTCCAGTGCCTCTCTGGAAGTCTGAATCATCTCACTTCTCTCCGGTTCAATCTCCGTCTGCTCTCTGATTTGCTGCTGTTTTTGCGTTGTCTCTTCTATAAGCTTTTCCTGTTCCTCATATGCTTTCGACGTATCTATCATCAGATTCTGCAGTATTATTCGCTTATTATCATAATTTTTCAGCAAAATTTGTCTGATTTTCTCTACATCTGTAATGTGTTCATATTCTCGCAATTTTTGCTCAATTTCTTTCAATAGTCCTTTTTCAGGAATCCATTCACGATTCTCCTTCGACATTTGATAAAATGCGTCAATTAGTGCATCCTGACACTCAACTACACTATCCTCACACTTACTATAATCCCATTCCTTACTTTCCTTCTCTTTTTTACTTTTTTCGTATTGCTGAAGGCAATCATCATATTTCTTTTTTTCAGTGTTATACTTTTCAATATTGGTTTTTCCTGCTGTTATTTGTTTTTGATATGCTCTGATTTTCTCCGCAATATCTTTGATTTCACTGCTCCGTTCTAATTGTGCACATTCCAAGGCCCTCTTATGTCCCGACCACTGTAATTCTTCCTGTACATCACATAGCTCCTGTTTCTTCTCTGCGAACTCATCCCTTGTACATTCCAAATTCCCTTTTAACTGATTAATCTTTTGATCAAGAATAATAAGATTCGATTGACATTCACTCATTTTCTCATCCCATTTTTCTGTCTGTCTCCTGGCTTCTTCTTGATTGTCTTTCGCTTTATCAAGTTTCAGCTCCGCTTCTTCCATATCTGTATCAAGAAGACTCGTAAGCTCCGTCTGAACCAGCCTCTCTCGATCCTCTAGCTGTTCCTTCTGGTGCTGTTTTTCTTCCTGTTCACTTAAATAATCCTGTTTTTGCTGCTCCTGCTCCTGAAGTTCATTTTGAGATTTCTCAACCACCTGCATCTTCTCAAGATAGGCCTGTCCCT
>JAQVCP010000068.1 GCA_028689735.1 Hespellia sp.
TTCAATCGGCTTCGCCGCAAATTTTTAATGATTTGTCAAGCTTTTTGGCGAAAAAAGTGGGTGATTTTTATAATAAAGGAATGAAGAGCCTTGAAAAATAAGGGCTGAGAGTTCCGAGAACTTATTTCATTATAAAGGAGGAATTATATTTGAAACACAAAAAGAAATATCTGATATTGATGCTGGTTCTGTTATGTACCCTGCTTTGTTCATCCATGACCGTATTTGCAGAAACCATTACCGATGCCCAGGTGGAGGAAGCGGTTGCTTCCCAGGGAAAAGAAGCCGTCACCGGAAATGTCTTCATCTGGTTTTTATGTGCCATTGCATTTTTGAAGGTTTCCCAGAAGATTGATTCCTTCATGGCAAGTCTGGGAATCAATGTTGGAAACACCGGAGGAAATATGATGGCAGAGCTTTTGATTGCAGGCAAAGGACTGGGCGGTGTCTTTCGCGGCGGATTCCGGCGTGGAGGAGGCAGTTCTGCTTCTCCCGGAAGCGCAGCGGTCGGCGGAACCTTTTTATCCGGCGGTCTTGCAGGAAGCGTTGGAAGGCAGGTGGAGCGCAGCGCAGTCAATAACGTAACCGGATACTCGGACAGAGCCGGTGTCGGTGGTGCAATTTACAACTCTTCTTTGAATAAAGGCGGGGATTTTGCCAACCAGGTCATTGGAAATATCGCTAAAGGAGACTACAAACAGGTCGGCTCCATCAAGGGAGAGGAAGCTGCCAAAGCCTTTCACTCTTACATGGGCCTGAATACGGAAAACCAGAATATCGAAGGTTATTCGGATAACGCTACCAGCCATAACCAGTCCATTCAAAGTGCAGAAATGATGGGGGCTGCTCCTCTTCCAACCTACACCAACATGGAAATCGGCGGCGGGAAAATTACCGGTACCGAACACTCGGATGCCGGCGATCGGGATTTTGCAATGTATCATGCAGAGCAATATATGCAGCCCGGTAAAGGCGATTTCGAAACGGTCACTTCTGCCGATGGTGCGACATGGTACAAGCAATATGCACAGAACACCGTAGAGCGCAAGCCTTATGAAGGAGAGAACGGAAAAATTGCCTATCAGGAATCCATCGTCCAGAAACTCCCTTCCGCTCCGCCCAGAAAGGATCGGGTGTAGCCTATGAAACAGCAATCAGGATTAGAAGAGGCCATTGGAGTTGGCTCTGCTGCAAGAACCGCACATTCGATTGCCAAAGGGCTAAAAACCGGGGCTGCAGGCGGTCCGATTGGGGCTCTTGCAGGGATTGCCTGGGAAAACCGGGGACAGTTAAAGAAAGTGGTACTTGCTGTTTTTGCTGTTCTCATGATTCCGGTCCTGTTTCTCGTCATGCTGCCTGCGTTGATCTTTGGAGATCTTTCCGCTTCCTCGGATGTGTGGAACAATAACGCTGCCATCTCCAGTAACATGCAAAGCGCCCGGACCGCCATTGTGGAAGTCCTGACGGAGGCCCATAACGATCTGACGGCAGAAATTACTGCAGAGATTAATCGGCTTCCGGCTGGCGATACCGCTTCCATCAATGATCCATATCTGTATTCCATTTCGGTGAATGCGAACCAGCTGATTTCCCAATTCTGTGCAAGCAAAAACAAGTGGAATGAGATTAATCTGGCGGAACTAAAGCGAGTCATTACCGCCCATAAGGAGGAACTCTTTACTTATTCATCCCGAACCGAGACACATACCATCGAAGTGACCGTAACACCTGGAGAGGCGGAAAACAGTTCTCCTTCTGAAACTGCAGCACCGGTGACACAAACCGTGACCGTAACCGAGCATATCTACACGGTCAAGTATCAGGGCGATTCCTATTTCGCGGATCACGTCTTTGAACTTACGGATAAGCAGAAAGAAATGGCTGCTGACTATGCCGAGAATCTGGCCCTCTTTTTAGGAACCGATTCCGAAGGTATTGCAACTGCCAATGTATCGGATGAAGTGCTGGCATACCACCCAGCGGTGGAACGACTGGCTGCACGTTACGGCATGGAACAATATGTGGAACTGATTCTTGCAGTCATGATGCAGGAATCCGGTGGACGGGGACTTGATGTGATGCAGGCCGCAGAAGGCGGTTTTAACACTCGTTATCCACATGTGCCAAACGGCATCACTGACCCGGAATATTCCATCGAGTGCGGCATTCAGGAATTAAAATATGCGCTGGATAAAGCCGGATGCACCGGGCCGACCGATTTGGATCGGATCAAGCTGGCCTTGCAAGGCTATAATTACGGCTCTGGGTACATCGACTGGGCGATGGAGCGTGATGGCGGCTATACCAAAGAAAACGCCATTGCCTACTCCGATATGATGTGTGCCAGACCAAACTGGCATTACTCTATTTATGGAGATAAGGAATATGTCGATCATGTGCTGCAATACTACACGATTACTTCCGGAGGCGGCAGTTATCCCGCCAGCGGAATGCAGATTCCTTTTTATAATCAGGGAGACTACAGCAATATCTCCTACGGAGGCGGTTCCATTGCTTCCAGTGGCTGTGGGCCTACTTCGTTTGCCATGATTGCAAGCTATCTGACCGGAACACAGATTACCCCTGTCGATGCAGTGGCATGGTGCGGTGATTCCTATTACATGCCCGGTGTCGGAACCTACTGGTCCTACTTTGCTGCAGCCGCCAGTCATTTTGGCTGTGGAAATGTGCGGCAGACCAGCGACCCAAACGAGGTATTAAGCGCCCTATCAAGCGGGCATCCTGTCATTTCCTCACAACGTGCCGGGCTTTTCACCTCTGGAGGACATTTTATTGTTCTAAGGGGTGTTACCGCAAATGGGAAAGTTCTGGTCAATGATCCGAATGACAGTGAATCAAAAAACTATATCAATCGCGAGTTCGATATGATGAGTGAAGTCCATGTAACTGCAAATGCCTACTGGATTTTTTACAGTAAATAAAAAAGGAGAAGATCATGAAAAAACCAAGATTCATTCTTGCCGTAATTTTATTTGCGGCATTATTATTTTTTGGAATCATATTACCAATATTGTTTAAAAAAGATTCAAAACCGAAAGCTTCTGAGACACCTTCCACCACGCAGGTTGTGACTACACAAGAAGCCGATGCACCGGAGGTAACCTACCAGACCTTTGATGCCTTAGACGATTTTCTGGCACAAAATCAGATTACCGCGCTGAAAGAACAGTTCCCGCTCTATCTTCAGACAAAGAGGCTTAGCACTCCGCAAACCGTCACTTTTTTGAGTGATGAAACAGTTTATCCTTCTGCTGAAGAGACCGAATTTTTCTTTTCCATGACCAATGGTGAAAAAGTACCTGTGTACTATGACCATTTTGGTCATTTTTTATTTGGCAAAGAAAAGCTCCTTCTTTCTGATGCCACTATTACCTATGAAAAAGAAACTCTGGACGATCCCTCTGCTCTTACCACAAAAGAAATTGAACAGATGCAGGAAGGCGGTTACATGGACACCACGCCAGAGCCTTCTATGACAGTTACAGACTCCACTGCAGCCGTAGACCGTTCAAAGGAGGTGAAATAAATGACCAATCAGGAAGAACAATCCAACATCCACTATCTTCCACCTAACTTTATTGAAAAGGGAAAGCTTTTTGGGGGCATGTTAGATATCCGCAACGCCTTAGAAGCCGGAATCCTGCTGATTGGCATTGGAATCCCGGTCTTTCAGATTTCCACGACCCTTACCATCCGGATCATCATCTTTTGCCTCACCGCTCTTCCCTGCTGTCTTTTAGCACTCATTGGAATTGCTGGAGAGAGCCTGACCGCCTATCTGATGAATGCCCTGCGTTTTTTCTTTAACCGAAGAATTCTCTATCGAAGCGACATGAAAACGGTGACAAAAAAAGACCGTGTGAAACCACGGAACAAAGAACACAGAGAGCGAAAGGTACGGGAGAAGAAAGACAAGCCCGAAAAGCCACAGACCCCACTGGTAAAAAAAAAGGAGCTCCCGGACAGCAATCCGATGACAGCCAAAAGCATCCGGAAAAAGGCTAAGGTGGAAATTTATAATCTGAAGCAGCAAAAGAAATGGGAGAAGCGTCAGGAAAAACAGCTGGAAAGGGAAGCGCGGCTGGAAAAAGAAGCTGCTCAGCGGAAGAAGGCTGCGGAAGAAAAAGCCGCCCAAAAAGAAGCGCGCCTTCAAAAAAAGAGAGCAAAGAAGGCTTCCAAATCCACTAAGAAGGACAGTTCTCCACAAGAAGGTACATCCGCAAAGAAAAAGAAGCGAAAAGACCTGACATTGGAAGACTATCTTCCAATCGAGCGGATTGCAAATGGGGTGATTTACACCACCGACCACCGATATATCAAGATTTTGGAGATTGAGCCAATTAACTTCCTGCTTCGTAGTGCCAGAGAGCAGCGGGGAATCATCTTCAGTTTCATGAGTTACTTAAAAATCAGTCCCGTTAAGCTGCAGATCAAGATGATTTCCAAGAAAGCAGATATTAATAAGCATATTGACCAGGCACAAAAGGAACTGGAAGCCGAACCGGATGAAAACTGCAAGGCGCTGCAAAAGGACTATATCTCCTTTGTCCGCCGTCTAAGTTCCAGGGAAGCCGTTTCCCGGCGTTTCTTTCTGATCTTTGAGTATGAACCCTTTAATGTGAATCGGAAAGTAACAGAAAAGGAAATCATAGCAGAGCTGGAAACCACTGCACAGACCGCCAGAACATTCTTATACCAATGCGGAAATGAGGTCATGGAACAGGAAAGTGAAGATGAGTTCTCTACAGAAGTCCTCTACATGCTGCTTAACCGCACACTGTGCATCAACACCCCGCTTTCTGAACGAGTAAACCAGGTACTCTCCCGCTATGTGGAACAGGGACGTCTGGAAGATCTGGATCACATACCGCCCAATGCATTCCTTTCACCGGAAACAATTGACTTTACGCATTCCAGCTATGTCAAGATCAACGGGTTATACCATGCCTACCTGATGGTGCCAAGCGGCGGGTACAAAAGCAAGGTCGCAGCCGGCTGGCTTTCGCTTCTTATCAATGCCGGTGAGGGCATCGATGTAGACTTTTACCTTCAGCGCCAGCCCAAGGACAAAATCCAGCAGCGACTCGGTCAGCAGATTCGAATCAACCGCTCTAAGATTAAGGACGCTTCCGATACCAACTCTGACTTCGACGATCTGGATTCCGCAATCCGGGCCGGGTATTACCTGAAGCAGGGCATCTCCAACAACGAGGATTTTTACTACATGAATCTGCTCATCACCATTACCGCAGCTTCAAAAGAGGAACTGGAATGGCGGATACAGGAAATGAAAAAGCTATTGATTTCGCAGGATATGGACATCCATTCCTGCACGTTTTTGCAGGAGCGTGGCTTTTTATCCACCCTTCCTTTGGCCTCCCTGGACAAGAAATTATTTGACCTGTCCAAACGCAACGTCCTGACTTCCGGAGCCTCCAGCTGTTATCCCTTCGTATCCTACTCGGTATGTGACGATAATGGAATCCTTCTTGGAGTCAATAAGCACAATAACTCCCTGGTAATCGCAGATATCTTTGACAGCAGGCAATACAAAAATGCCAATATCTGTATCTGTGGCTGCTCCGGTGCCGGAAAGACCTTCACCATGCAGACCATGGCACTGCGGATGCGCAGGAAAGGAATTCAGGTATTCATCATCGCTCCTTTAAAGGGACATGAATTCTACCGGGCCTGCCAGAACATCGGCGGTGAGTTCATTCAGATTTCCCCTGCAAGCTCACACTGCATCAACATCATGGAAATCCGAAAAATTGATACATCCGTAAATGACCTTTTGGATGGTCCGACCATGGATGCCTCACTCTTAGCAACAAAAATCCAGAAGCTGCATATCTTCTTCTCCCTGCTGATTCCAGACATCAGCCATGAAGAAAAACAGCTTTTAGATGAGGTTCTGATTCGTACCTATGCACAAAAAGGCATTACCCACAAAAACGAATCGCTGCTTGATCCGCTCCATCCGGATCAGTATAAAAAGATGCCAATCTTAGAAGACGTTTATAACATCCTGATTGAAAACGCTGAAACCAAACGTCTGGCCCACATTTTAAACCGCCTGGTCCACGGCTCTGCCTCTTCTTTTAACCAGCAGACCAATGTGGATCTCTCCAATAAATATACGGTACTGGACATCTCTGAACTGACTGGCTCTTCTGACCTTCTGACCGTAGGCATGTTTGTGGCTCTGGATTATGTCTGGGATAAAGCCAAAGAAAACCGGACAGAAGAAAAAGCCATCTACGTGGATGAGGTATGGCAGCTGATTGGTTCTTCCAGCAACCGTCTGGCAGCTGAGTTCGTACTGGAGATTGCCAAGATCATTCGAGGCTATGGCGGTTCCGCCGTCTTCGCGACGCAGGATATCAACGATTTCTTTGCGCTGGATGACGGCAAATACGGAAAAGGAATTATCAACAATTCCAAAACCAAAATTATCCTGAATCTGGAGGATGAGGAGGCACAGCGAGTCCAGACCATCCTTCACCTATCCGATACGGAGCTGATGAACATTACCCATTTCCAGCGAGGCAACGGCCTGATTTCCACCAACAATAACAACATTACAGTGGAGTTCAAAGCATCTGCTCTGGAAAAAGAGCTGATTACAACAGACCGTCAGGAACTGCTGGAAATCGTGGAACGAAAAAAGAAACAGGCAGTGTAACCCATGCAGGCTGAAATGGCCTGCATCAACCCTATTTTAAGGAGGAAACTTATGAAATCGAACGCAAATGCCTATGGACACCGGCTGCTGGCTTTTCTGCTGGCAGTCATTTTTGTATTTGGAACTTTACTCTCCCACTCCGTCTCCGTTTATGCTGCGGATGGAACACTCACCTTTAATTCCGGCGAAAAGATTGCTTATGGTAGTTATTTCACAACCAGGATGACGTTTGACGGCAGCAACACTGCCTATTGTGTGGAGCCTTTAAAAGCAACACCGGCTGCTGGTACCTATGATTATGACCTGCTATCCAAGGATTCTCCTATAAGGAAGGCACTCTTTTATCTGCCCGGTGGATATGGATATGACAAAAGTACTAAGAACCAGTATTTCGGCGGCTGGGCGGACGATGATGCTTATGTCATCGGTCATTTAACCGTTGCTTATATCTATGCCGATTACGATGCCGGAAGCGGTGCTTTTCATGGTGCGCCGCAAAGTTTCATCGACAAAACACTGGAGGTGACGAACGCAATCAACAGCCTCCCCGCCCCACCAGACAGCTTCAAAGCTTTTCTGGTTCCAGGCTCCGGTTCGCAGACCATAACTGGAAGCTGGTACAAGGTACCAAACGGCTTCATTGAGATTCAGAAATCTTCATCCAATGCACCCGTATCAGATGGGAATAGCAATTACAGCTTAAGCGGTGCCAAATATGGCATTTATTTAGGAGATAAGCTGATGGATACCCTGACGACCGATGAGAATGGTTATGCCAAATCCAAGGAGCTGGAAGCCGACCAAACCTATACCGTGAGGGAAACAGACCCCAGTAAGGGCTTTGCTCTTGATACCAACAGTTATAACGTCACGGTAGAAAGTGAGCAGACCGCATCACAGCAAGTTCCGGAAACACCTCAGAACAATCCGGTAGACCTGGCGCTTCAAAAGCTGGATGCTGAATTAAAGACTTCCACTCCACAGGGTGGCAGTTCTCTGGCCGATGCAGAATTTACCGTAAAGTTCTATGATACACAGTCCGATAGAGACCCGGCAGAATCCGGAAGCGCACCACTTCGCACATGGGTATTAAAAACAGATGCCAATGGTGAGCTGCATTTTAATCAAGCCTCTTTGGTAAGCGGCGATGAATTCTATTATCAGAATGACAAAAAGACGGTCTGCTTCCCGCTGGGAACCGTGACCTTGTTGGAAACAAAGGCCCCTGCTGGATATCATGTGAATGACACTGTTTTTGTACAGAAAATTACCGGTAGCGGAAATCAGGAAACGATTCAAGTATATCAGGCATCTACTGTGGAAGATTTCGTCTACCGTGGCGGTGTATCCATTCAGAAGCGAGACCTGGAAACTGGGAAGGACACCCCACAGGGCAGTGCCTCTTTTCAAGATGCCGTATTTACCATTACAACCCTAAGCGACAACCCTGTTCTCGTAGATGGACAGACCTTTACACAAAACCAGGTCGTTGCAACGATAAAGACCAATAAAACCGGGCTTGCTTCTACCAAAGCAGACACCCTTCCTTATGGCCATTACCGCATCGACGAAGAAAAATCTCCGGAAGGCTACTTAAATGAAGGAAAGATTTCCGTAGAATTTGATATTACGGAACCGGATAAGATCGTGGAACTGACCAGCGAAGAACATGCGATTCTCAACCAGCCAATCCGTGGAGATCTGGAATTTGTCAAGATTTCCGATGGTGATCACAACCGGCTGGCAGATGTGCCATTTACGATTACCTCCAAGACGACCGGGGAAAGCCATACACTGGTTACGGATAAAAACGGCTACGCCAGCACATCCTCTGAGTGGAATAAGCATTCTGCCAACACGAACAAAGGGGAATCTTCCAAAGACGGCATCTGGTTTGGCGAAAGTAAGCCCGATGATACCAAAGGTGCTCTCCTTTACGATACCTATGTGATTGAGGAACAGCGCTGCAAGACAAACGAGGGCATGAATCTGATTAACTTTGAAGTCACCATCTACAAAAATTCTGTAACCGTAGATCTTGGCACCTTAACCGACGATCAGATTGTCATCGCTACCACTGCGCTGGATTCTGAGACAGATTCCCATATGAGCCAGGTTGCAGAATCCGTTACGATTGTTGATACCGTGGAATACGAAGGGCTCAAAAAAGGAACGGAATATAAGCTTGTGGGAACCCTGATGGATGCAGAATCCGGAGAGGCCCTCTTGATTGACGAAAAACCAGTCACATCCGAAGTGACCTTCACTGCAAAGAAGTCCACTGGTTCCGCTAAAGTAAAGTTCACATTCAATGCTACTGGACTAAAGGGTAAAACACTGGTTGTATTCGAGGATTTGTATCAGAATGATTTAAAGCTAACCTCTCATGCCGATCTGAAAGACACAGATCAGACCATTTACTTCCCGGAAATCGGAACCACTGCCAAAGATTCCGATACCGGAAACAATTTATCCTGTGCGGATAAGGAGGTCACGCTCATCGATACCATGTCCTATAAGGGGCTGGTTCCTGGTGAATCCTACAAGGTGATTACAACGCTTATGGACAAAGAAACTGGAAAACCACTGGAAATAGACGGCAAAGTCCTGACAGAGGAAACAAAATTTACACCAAAGGATTCCGAAGGCACCACTGAAATTTCCATGACCTTCGACGGAGCAACCTTAAAAGGCAAGACCATTGTCTTCTTTGAGTCTGTAACCTACAAAGACAAAGAGGTAGCCGTACATGCGGATCTGGAAAGTGAACCACAGACCATCTATTTCCCGGAGATTGCCACTACTGCCTCCGATACGCAAACCGGAACAAATCAGGGCATTGCATCTTCTGAGGTGACGATTAAGGATCAGGTGGACTATAAAACACTGATTCCAGGCAAAGATTATGTATTGACCGGTACCCTGATGCTCAAAGATACAGAAAAAGCCCTGGAAATAGATGGCAAGCCAGTAACTTCCACGCTTACCTTTACACCGGAAAAACCGTCCGGTTCCGTAGAACTGTCTTTTACCTTTGATGGTGCTGCCTTAAAGGGACAGGCAACTGTTGTTTTCGAGTCTCTGACAACGGAAGAAAAGCAGGTTGCTGTGCACGCAGATCTTTCTGATGATAAGCAGTCTGTCTACTTCCCAGAAATCGGAACGACCGCAAAAGACGGAGATGACGGAGACCAGGAAGCCCTGGCCGATACCAAAGTCACGATTATTGATACCGTTACTTATAAACATCTCATCCCGGGAGGCAATTACAAGTTAACGGGTGTTCTGATGGATAAGGAAACTGGGAAAGCCATTGAACTGGATGGCAAACAGGTGACTGCAGAAACAACCTTCACTCCAGAAAAAACCGATGGCAGCGCAGAGGTTTCCTTTACCTTTGATGGTACTTCTCTTTCCGGGCATGATCTGGTGGTCTTTGAAAAGCTGTTCTATGTAACAGACAAAAAGGAACTGGAAATTGCTGCCCATGAGGATATCCAGGATAAAGGACAGACCATCCATCTTACGGATACGCCAAAAGAAACATCTTCAGGTTCTACCCCGTCATCTCCGGTAAAAACCGGTGACGATTCCAACCAGCTGCTTTATATCCTGCTTGCAGCTACCTCCGGCATTCTTCTTATCGGAGCCGGAAGCTATTTCATTTATAAGCGCAGGAAACGAAACTCCGACAACCAGTAATTTTTCTTACAGCCCGGTCTGATATGGCCGGGCTGTTTAAGGTGATGAATATGATACTTTTTACAGACACAAAAGTAATTGGACATTTTCTTTGTCTGAGCGAAAGCAACTGGCATAACTGCTGTTACGTTCACTGCAACACTTGTACCTATCCCAAGTCCTGCAGCCATCCGGATTTTCTTTTTGTAACAGATGCAACCGGGAAACCAATCCTTCTTCCCATCGCCGATGCACATGTTCTGTTTGCGACAAGACCAGAACCGGAAGAATGTGTCCTGTCCATGGAACTGATTCATTTTTATATACTATACAAGCCCTATCTGAAGACCCTTACAAAGAATCAAAATACCTGCCCAATTGACACACTTATGCATCTACAGGCGGACAACATGTATGACTGGTAACGCTTCTTTGCGTTTTTTATCTCTGAACCGTACTTAATAGATAGGAAAAGGAAGAGAGGTGGCATTTATGATTGCGATGATTCAGTGTTTAGACCATGGCTTTTGTACCTTTATCTTTGTACCAATAATTGTGTTACTCTTGTTTAGTTTCAAGGTACTAAAAAAAGAAACCCGCCGGATGCGCTGTCTGCGGACACTCTGCCTGGTACTGGTTGTCATTTTTCTGTTCCGGATGTTTATGGCTCAGTTCATCTTTACTCCGGTCAACTACGGCCGCTTTGCCGAGGAAGGATATTTTCCTCTCATACGTGCTCTGTTTTATGAATAGGAATCACTAAATTGGTGAAAATCCCCAGACTGCGCAGAATCCGAGTCAGCTTTGTACCAGCCCCTGTATCAATTCATCACCTGTTTTTTTACAATAAAGTCAACAAGAAAACTTTTAAAAAAATGAGGTGATCCACTATGAAACAAAAGAAAATAATCCGCTGTCCTTACTGCGGCAGACCTGCAGTCCTGCGTTCCGCCAGTGATGTATATAAGGACACGAAACGCATCGGTTATGTATATACCTGTAGTAATTATCCTGCCTGCGACGCTTATGTGGGCACTCATCCCGGAACCAAGATTCCACTGGGAACTCTGGCAAATGCTGAGCTTCGCAAGAAACGCATTCAGGCGCACCAGACCTTTGATTTGTTGTGGAAGTATCAGATTTTCTCCCGTGATGATGCATACCGCTGGCTGGCGGAAAAGATGGGGCTCCCCTTGCAGGAGGCACACATCGGCCATTTCAGTGAGTTTTACTGTGACCAGGTCGTATCCGTATGCAAGCAGGTGCTTCAAAACAATCTACGACAGCATGTAGCGTTTGGAGGGTAAGAATATGATTGCACAGACCCGGCTGACGCCACAACAGCAGACCCTCGTAGAAGAGCACCTTCCTTTGGTAAGCAAGGTATTAAAAGAACAGATTTCCTATGACCAGTCCATACCCGGCATAGAATATCATGATCTGTACCAGGCAGGCTGTCTTGCACTTTGTAAAGCAGCACTGTGCTATGATCCCCAGAAGCCTTTTACTCCTTATGCTGCAACCGTCATCCGACATGCGGTCATTGATTACTGCAAGAAATGCACGTACCACTGCAAACAGATGTATTATCCCCGAGACACCATTTCAGAAGACCAGACCATCTGGGACATTCTGGAGGACATGGATCAGGAAAAGAATCCTCTGACCCATGCAGAGACTGCGGAGGCTTTGACTTATTTAGAAAATGCAGCAAAAAAAAGTCACGGCTCATTAAGAAATGGGATTTACTCCTTGCTTCAGAAAGTATACGGACGAAACAGTACCGATATTTCAAAGCAGTTTGGTGTTACATCCAATACCGTGCGTGCCTGGATGAGCCTCGCCACCAAGGAACTTAGAAACAACCCGGAACTATATGACCTATTATCGAAATAAGACAGGAGGGCAATGATGTTGACACTTTACACCGCCATAGGGCAGCTGACCACCCGACACAATTTGACAAAGGACCTTACACCTCTGGTACTGATGAACCAGGAAGAATATGCCCTGTCCCCTCATGAGCTGGTACTATGGTCCTGCCTGGCTTTTCAGATTCTTACCAAATCAGAATTAAGGGAGCGTTATGAAGCAGGTCTTAGAACGCAGCATCTTGCTTCTGATCCAGACTTCGAGCATTACCTGCGCCGCCTTCTCCTTCGAGGCATCCTCGTAAGCGGCACCGGGTACACTGGCGCAGATGCTTTGTACCGGCTGCTTGGAACTCTTTATATGGTTCCAGTGAAAAATACGGCTGCCATGCGTCTGTATGAATGCTTTCACAGAATTGCATCCGGCAAGCTGATACGCTCTGCCATAAAAGATTCGTTTCAGACTCCGGATTTAAAGAGGCTGGATGCTTTGATTCTAAAACTTGCCAAGACCTTCCACTTCTCTGTAGCAGAGTTGCTTGGCTACATGGAACTGCAGGCGAAACCAGAAAACACAGACGAGGTATTCAAACAGATCTATGCAGATGCTGACGATACCTGCGATACGCTCGCCGATAAGATGCAGATTGACCATACCCAGTTTCCTATCCTGCAATCCGTTGGAAACCTGTATCTGCACAGACAGATCCTATTAACCCGATATTAAGGAGGACTTATGCCAAAACCATTATTCTCAAAGCTGGTTGCTACCTATGCAACCGGCTTTTTTTGTCTGCTGCTTGGCAGCATCTTTGCCTATTCCACTCAGGACTGGCTGTTCTTTTTCATGAGTCTGATACTATTTACCTGCTGTATGGGAAAAGGGTTCCTGCTTCAGCGTGTCATACGAAACAGACGTTACTACATCGTAACCGGTATCTGCCAGCAAGTAAGCCATGTAATGTTCCAGCGAATCAGCAAAGTAACCCTTCTGCTGGAGGATATGTCCATAGAGGTCTATCATCTGGACAAATCCATCCCCTTGCATCCCGGCCACAGATACCAGCTGTATTTCAAGAAACCCTCCGGCATGTCCGCCAGCCCCAAAGACGCATTTCAGCGTAATCCATATGCCCGCTATACGCAGGAATTCCTTGGATATGAAGAACTTCCCCGGATAACAAAACAGGAGTCATTACCTTAGTGTAATGGCCCCTGTAAAATCAGTATTTTCTTAATTTTGGCAGTTCCAACAACATTTCAACTGCCTCATGTACTGTCGTAAATGTATGTGTACCTTTAAAAAGCCATTCATCACTTTCTTTGTTTTCGCCTCCTGCTCTCTCCGGCATCCCATCTGCTTTCAGTCGTTCCAACGTCCATTTCCCATTTTCAATAGCTGTATCATACCTTTGTGCAATATCAGCTGCTGCAGCATAATCTCCTTTTTCATAAGAAGGATTGTATACCTGCACGCTTTTAAGTATCCGTTCCTTATCCGCAGGCATCGCCATAGCCGGAGCTGTCCTTTCATAATGTAATAAAAACCAATATTCAATACAACAGCTAGTCATAAGCAACCTGATTCGGATTGGATTTCTTCGCTTTCGCGATGCAATAATATCTTTTAGACATTTGAAATTTTCTTCCCACTGATTCCCTTTTTCCATTTCGGTATCAAAGAAAAACCAGATTTCATCTAATTCCTCTACATCGCCATGAAATTTTACATTTCCACGATAATATGCCCTTGCCGTTGCAAACGTTCCTTTTTCCCGGTGTACCTGAATTCCTGCACAATTCGAAAAAGTTCTACGCAGATATCTGGAATACGCCTCTTCGCTTTCACCTTCCCAGAAAACATAGATTGTCTTTTTCGTCTGCATATTTTTTGTTTTTCTTGCCATTTATTCCACCCCCTTGATGGATGGAACCGCACCAAATTTTCCTAAAAGATATGCTTTTTGAACATTCATATCTTTTCTTACATTAAAATCAGCCAAAGAATAGAGCTCAGATGCTCCATCTTCATGTTCCTTATCTACAAAATAAATCTGATCCCTGCGCAGTATTTCCTGATTTAATAAGGCTGTCTCATGAGTGGTAAATATGATTTGTGCATTTGTAGTATTGCTCTTCTTATCATGATAGCGATTCAGCACATATTCCACCAGCATCCAATGCATTTCTTTTTCCAACTCATCGACAACCAACACGCCCCCTTCTGCTAATGTTCTTTCTATGGCAGGTGCCAGGGACATCAACCGACGCGTACCATCTGATTCATCGCTTAATGTCAGCTCAAATTGACTGGTTTTACCCTCTTTGTCACAGCCGGTATGATAGGTTGTACTTTTCAACTTTCCCATGCTAAGACTATGTTCCGCTTCATTTCCATTCTGCCGCAATGCTTCGCTAAATGCTTTCAATGCAGATACCATGCCTCTCATTTGCTCTGGAATGTTTTTATTTCCAAATTCAATTTCTTTTTCATCGATTTCAAACTTCATATCCTCTATACCCACATCCGCTGCTTTCGCCGCCGATACGATTGCCTGCAACATCGCCTCATCTTCTTTGTAATCGATTAAATTCCTGTTAATATCTGTATATTCGTTTGAAAACAGTATTTTTCCTCGAAACCATTTCATGGCACTAATGCAAGGTGCATAATTCATGGTACAGGAAATAGCAAAGAAGAGCTGATTACTTCCAACCGCTTCTTTGATTAGCTCTTTACGCTTTATTTCATTATCTTTTGGGAACTGAAAACTTTGTCCTTTGCGATCAAAAATACTTTTTTCTCTTTTGTTTGGCCATGACTTTAAATATTCTGTGACAATCTTTTCTGTGGTAGCCGAAAAGCCATAAACATATTTTATTCCATCTTGAATATAGCCAAACTCAAAGGCTGTTGGTTCTTCTGCTGAATAATCGTTCAATAGAAACGGCCGAACTGGAATGCCTGCATTTTCCGTCTGTGTTTTTTGCGCATTACATATAAACTGAACTGCCAGCCACATGGCACGAACCAAATTTGTTTTTCCTCCACCATTTTTCCCAAATATGGCCACTGCTGGCAAGTACTTATTTTTTCCTACTGTAAACAATGTATCGGACGAGTCCTGCATTCCTGCCGCTTCCATATCCAAAATAGCCTCATCTCGAATAGAACGATAATTTTTCACTTTAAAATATAACAGCATCTTCATTCCCTCCTTTTTTATTTATTATATCCGCTTTTGTATTTTTTATCAATGATTTACGTGAATATTTCTCGTTTTTTAACATTAATTTATTTAGTTTCCATTTTTATTTTCCAACATATGAATGCTTTTCTTATAGATCTATGAACAATTCCACCACAATGATATTTACAGAATAAGAAAATGCATCAGTAAACGAACTTAACGACTAACAAACAGGGTTACGAAAAATGGGCAAGAAGCTGTTGACTTCTTGCCCATCATTCATGAAAACCTGTCATTCAATAGTTTCGCCTATTGGTTCTAAATTTCTTTTCCTTACCCATATAATCCGTTCAAAAAAACAACTTTGTATATTCCGTTTGTGTGTCAGCAATATGATAGATAAATACCGTATCCTCAATCCAACGATAAATAGCAATATGCTTTTTACAGATTACCATCCGGTATCCTTTATCATTCAGCCATTTATCCGGCGTTAGAGAGCCCGAATCCGGATACTCTTCCAATCTCTCAATCGTATCTAAAATATGGTCGCTCACTTTAATTGCTGTAGACACATCAAATTGTATCGCATAATAATCCTCAATCTTTTTCAAATCCTCCCAGGCAGATGGAAGAATCTCTACTTTATACTTCACTCAGTCGGGATCTCAATTCTTCCCTTGCTTCAGCAATACTTCTTGTTTTTCCGCCACTGATGCGTTCCTGCTCTGCCTGCAGTACCTTGCTTCTAAGCTCTAATAGCTGCTCCCGTTTTTCAAAAGTCTCTATACTCATCAAGACGAGATCACCTTCCCCATTTTTAGTAATATAAATCGGCTCTTTTGAATCTTTTGCAAGATTAGAGATATTCGTATAATCGTTTCTGAGTGTTGCAGATGCCTTGATAATCATATAGCCCTCTCCTTTCATATCAATTCTTTGATATAATTATATCATCATTATTATATTTCGTAAAGAGCTTACGCTGCTCTTTCTATTTTATTTAAACACTCAGTTACTGTTCAAACCCTAGATGAGACCTATCTGTTTGCAAGGATATTATTTTTTAATTTCTTTTACATTCTTTAGTCGTGCAGGACTTGTTTCTAAAATTTCACCACTATAATAGACTCTTATTCTATCTCCTATCGATATAACTGAATTGTCATATTTTTCTGGCCAATAACAATTTATTTTTTCTTGTATATCTGTTTCAAGTGTAAAAAATTGCTCGTTTTTTGTAATAATGACACCTTCAATAAATGTATTTTTTCTTTGAAATATAATATAAAGAACAATACTACACAATAATGTTACAATGGTTATACTGACGATAACTCTTCTTTTCATTCTGTCCTCCCTATTTTATTCTGATAATTTCGTGAAAACAGATTATTTTACAAACATATTGTATCATACTTTATTTTTCATGGATACAATATAACCGTAATATTTATTGACTTTCGTAGTATAAATTTAGTACTATAGAGGTGAAAGGAGTGGATAAACACATGTTGAAAGAATATTTAGTAGAAAAATATGGATACAATGAACCGATTTTTATCAACGAAATCAAAGTCAAAGACATGAATACGAACGCTTTGCGCCAATCCTTTAAGCGTATGACAAGATCAGGAACTGTCATTCGTTTTGATACTGGAATTTACTATCTACCAAAAAAATCTCGTCTCTTAAATAAAAGTTACTTAAATCCTATGAAAGTCATTATTC
>JAQVCP010000150.1 GCA_028689735.1 Hespellia sp.
GACAGGCTTATTCCTTATATGAGAACGCACATAGGAATCCCGATATTGATTCTCTTCTCATACTTTCAGATACATATGGCATCTCGTTGGATAAGATGACTACACGTCCTATTCGCGAAGATGAGATCGAGGTGAAGAATTTCCAGCGTGCGATGAACGAGTGTCACTCGGATATTCTTTATCTGACTGATGAAGAGATTGATATTGTGATGACTGTCCGCGATTTTGACAAGGATAAGAAACGGTTGTTGAATATTTTTCTGGACTCGCAGAAGTGATGACACAATTACATTTTTCCGGAAAGCAAATAGAAAACCCATCCAGACAAACTGATGGATGGGTCTTTTGTTGCTATCACACAAAATATTGTTCCTTTAGAATACTATAAGTATTCTGTTCAAATTACTGTCCTGTCTTCGGAGAGGACTTTGCTGATGTTTTCACTACTTTTGCTGAGGAAACAGCTTTGTTTCCAGAAGCACTTACCTTAGTCTCTGCTTTAGTCTCTGCTTTAGTCTCTGCTTTAATCTCAGAAACCTGCTCGCCTTCTTTATTAAGAACTACAGCTGTTCCATCAGACATTACCTTAACAAATGCGACTGGTGAAAGGCTGTCGAAATGAACTGCTAACTTTTTGCTTCCATTTGTCCCTTCTGTAACTTTTCCTTCCAGTACTTCCCATGAACCATCGTCTTTCTGATGCATTACATAAATTGTATCTCCAACTGCCACATCTTCCTTCGTCATATCGAAATCAACATCAATACCACCCTCTGGTACTTCTGCTTTTGAAGGGATATACGTTTGAGATTTGTTGTCATAAATTCCAGAGTCAGAGAAAATATAATCTCCCTGCGCAATCACTGCAACCTTGCAGTCATCTTTCACTTCATAGCCTGCGTTTGTAAGAATATCCTTTACTTTCGCTTCATCTTCCAACACTGCTTTAACTTCTTCATTGGTTAACCCGGTGTTTACCACCTCACCAATTGTCGCACCATTTGAATCCTTTGCAGATCCCGTTGGAGCATCCAATCTTGGATCTGTTACACTGCCTGCTGCCATTGCTGTTGTTCCAAGGCCAAGGCAGAAAACTGTTGTTGCTAAAATTGCTGCTAATCTTTTTAATTTCATAACTTTTCCAATCTCCTTTTCCTTATATTTTGTGTGATATATATTAAAGCATCTTATAGGCTGCTCTAATACCCCTCTACTCTTGTGAGACAAGTGTTGCGTTCACTAGCCATCTCTGACTGGAATTATCAGCGACACAGGTAGACAGCGTAAGAATTCTGCTCTCCATGCTCACTGGCACATCCATGTTCACATTCCCGGCGATTGAACTTCTAAGCTCATCCAGGTAAGATTGAAAATCTTCTTGGCTGGAGAAATTATAGCTCCCCATAATATACCGATCATCGAATGCTACTGCTGCAAATACCTGATATTTTAAGGTAGACGTCGGTGTGTAGATGTAAATATATGGATTGGCATCAAAAAATGCCCTGTCTTCATAGCTATGTAATTCAGAAAACATGGTTCCGTTCTTCATGTCATGTCCATACATAACTGTAACTGGATCTGTAAATGACGGTGAATTATACTTTTCTGTATAAATCGAACCCGGATATCCCTGTTTTCCATCTACGGTTGTATTCAGATAATAATCATCTGCTTCTGTAACACTTTGCAGTACCGGATAATCAATATTCGTTCCCGGAACCTTGATCCATGCATATATATCCTCATTCTGCTTCTGCAAAGTAACAAAGTCTATGGTATTCTGATACGGATCGTCTGCCTGTTCCACGATTTCTTCCTGCATCTTATTGTAATCCTCTTCTGCCTTCACCGGATCTGCTTTTTTTGCTTCTTCGGCCGCCTCCGCTTTCGCCTGCTGATGCATATAAAGTCCTGCTCCAACACCTGCTCCGGCAAGAATTAAAACTACAAGTCCTATTACGATTAATATCTTTGTTGTCTTCTTCATGTCTCTTTTTCCACCTCATGCTTTTATCTTTTCATATTGCTCTCTATCTGATCTGATACATTTTACTCTTACTGGCTTTTCACTCTGCTTCTGCCTTCACTTCTTCATAGAACGTATTGACCACCAGCTCTTTCAGGGGCTCTGTCTGTACATGATATTCCTCATGTTCCCCGGCATCTGCCACATCCCCGGGTATCATACACATATTGTCTCCGGATATTGATACCGTCAATAGCTCCGGTACGAGATACGAAATGTCTTCCACGGTAATATTCGTACACATATTTCCCTGAAGTTCCTGAAAAACAGTGATGGGAAGTGTTGGATTGTCCTTTATAACCGTTTTTGCTTTATCAATATAACTCACGATATACTGCTTCTGACGTTCGATCCGCCCCATGCTGCTTGCAAAGACACTCTCATCTCTCTGACGAACATAATCCAATGCCATCTGACCTTCCAGATGCAGCTGCTCGCCCTCATAAAATGCACCGGCATACCATTCCACAGTTTCCAAGGCCACAACATCCACACCACCAATTGCATCATTCATCACCGGCAGTGCCTCAAAGTTGATAGAACAGTATCTCTGAATCGGGACCTTATAGAGGAGATTGGATACCGCATCCGCCATCAGCTGACAACTGTCCTCAGCTGTCTGTCCGTATGCATACTGCAGCGTAATCTGCTGATTCTCCGTCTTCGTAAAATTCCCCTCTGTATCCATCTCTTTTACTGGAACAATGGTATCTCTTGGAATGGAGATGAACTTCAGCTCATTGGTGTCCGTATCCAGACTGGCCACGACAATTGTATCTGATAGGCCCTCACTTCCTGTATCACGCTTCTCATCAATGGGAATATCCTTATCGATTCCAAGACATAAAAAGTTAATCACGTCTTCCTTATAGCGGTACTTCTTATTGTTATAGGTAATATAAGTCCCCTCTTCTTCCTTGCGCTCTGATGAAGTCTCTTTCTTCTGGGCAGCTACCTTAGTCTTCAGCTTCTTCTCACCCTGAGCACGCAGATAAAAGAAACTGCCTCCTGCTCCCAGTACCACAACCAGCAGCACCAGAAAGACCGATAAAATAACCTTCTGCCAGACTCTCATCTTTTTTTTTACTTTTCTTTCCCTATGTGTTTTCTGCTTCTCTTCCCACATCCCTGTATCCTCTCATGAATCACTGATTTTCACCATTTCTCTGTGTAAGTACCATAAATACGCAGAGATGCATGTACATGATATCTCCATTTCGCCTTAAATAAAACCCTTGTGACAAAAACGGTATCTTTTCTGACACTTTTGGCTTAGAACAAAGGGTTTCGCCTGCGAAACTCTTGCGCCGAAGCGCGGTCATCTCAGTGACCATATTTCATTTGCGCGTAGTGCGCATCCCCCGGAGTGTTTTTGTGTAATAGGAAAGTTCTTTGAACTTTCCTATTACACAAAAACACTGCACGGTATTATCCATCATCGGATTATACCGTGCAGTGTTCAGATTCACCTGTTGATTGTCAAGTAAAATTGACCCACTTTTTCGTTTAAATCTGACCCACCCTAGTTTTGAAATCGGTGGATCAGATTTTTTTGTTATTTCTGTTTTTTACACTGTGAATTGACCCACCCTGTTAA
>JAQVCP010000069.1 GCA_028689735.1 Hespellia sp.
GGGTTGGAACGCATCTGATCACCTCAAAAGGGTGTGCTTCCTTTGGCGGTGTCTACAAGTTGGCTGCCATCAAGCGCGATGGAGCGTTCCTCCCGAAGATCAAGATTTCCGAGAATACCGAGAAGATCACCAATCCGGGCAACAAGACTATTTACCGTGTCTATGAAAAAGAAAGCGGCATGGTAAAGGCTGACATCATCTGCTTCGCTAACGAGACTTATGATGAGACGGACGATCTTCTTCTCTTCGATCCAGTGGATACCTGGAAGAAGACAAAGCTCAAGGGCGGGACCTACACTCTTCGCGAGATTCTGGTACCGATCTTCACTCACGGAAGCTGCGTTTATGACTCGCCTTCCGTTATGGAAATTGCCAAATACAGCAAGCAGGAGAAGGATACCCTCTGGGATGAGACCAAGCGTCTCTTCAACCCTCACCAGATTTATGTCGATCTTTCACAAAAATTATTTGATGTGAAGAAGGAGCTGCTGGATGAAATGACGATGGGTGACTAAATCACCTGAGGACCAATCAACAAATAATAAGGAGTATAAGATAATGAAAATAATCGTATTAGCCGGAGGACTGAGTACTGAGAGAGATGTATCTCTCACCTCTGCTGCCGGAATCTGCAGAACATTAATTGAGAAGGGGCATGACGCATTTTTACTGGATGTCTTCATGGGTCTTCCGTATGATAGCGATAAACTGGAGGAAGTATTCGCGCTGCCGGGCCATGGACTCGAGATTGCGGCAGATATTTCCACCGCAGAACCGGATATCGCAGCTGTCAAGGCTTCCCGCCCTGACCAGTCTGATTCTTTCCTCGGACCGAATGTCATCGAGCTGTGCCGCATGGCGGATATCACATTTCTGGGACTTCACGGTGGAGAAGGTGAGAATGGAAAGCTTCAGGCGACCTTTGATCTTCTCGGCATCCGCTACACGGGACCGAACTCTCTTGGCTGTGCGCTTGCCATGGATAAGGGCGTGACCAAACAGATTTTCCGCCAGTGCAATGTTGCGACACCGGGCGGCACCTGGCTCTATAAATCCCAGGCAGACATCACGGTTTCAGAGCTTGGACTGACGCTTCCGCTGGTCGTAAAGCCATGTTCCGGCGGTTCCAGCATCGGCGTCTACATTGTGAATACCGAAGAAGAATTTGCAAATGCGCTCAAGAGTTCTTTCCGCTATGAAGATGAAGTCGTGATTGAACCTTATATCAAGGGACGCGAGTTCGCCTGTGGAATCATTGACGGAAAGCCACTCCCGCCAATCGAGATCATCCCGAAGACCGGATGGTTCGACTATGCCAACAAGTATCAGGCGGGTGCGACCGAGGAGGTATGCCCAGCCAATGTCAGTGAGGAAATTGCCCAGCGCATGATGGATATCACGGTGGAGGCTTATCACGCATTGAAGCTGGATGTCTACAGCCGTGCTGATTTTCTGCTGGATGCTTCCGGAGAACTCTATTGTCTGGAAATGAACACCCTTCCGGGAATGACTGCTGCCAGCCTTCTTCCGAAGGAAGCCAGAGCCGCTGGTATTGAATATGGCGATTTATGCGAACTGATTATCCAGAAGTCATTGGAAGCCAGATATCAATAAGGAAAGCGGACACTCACAATTCGCTTTGCTGCCTGTTCGTGAACGTTCATCGGCATTTTGTTGTTTAGAATAAAAAAATAGGATGGAATAATAATTATGAAGAATATGTCATTAAAAGAGATTTCCACTGCCTGCGGCGGAGTCTACTGGGGAGACGAAGAGAGCTATCACAAAGAAGTAAGCAGTGTCACCATTGACAGCCGCAAGGTGGAGAAGGGTTCTCTATTTATTGCAATCAGAGGTGCCAGAGTGGATGGACACACCTTCATTCCTCAGGTCATGGAAGCAGGCGCACTCTGTTCCCTTTCGGAAGATCCGATTGAAGATGCACCATTTCCATATATTCTGGTCAATTCCTGTGAGCAGGCGCTCAAGGATATTGCTGCCCATTATCGGCAGGCACTTGGAATCAAGGTAGTTGGAATCTCCGGCAGTGTCGGCAAGACGAGTACAAAAGAGATGATTGGATCGGTGCTCAGCCAGAAGTATTCGGTGCTCAAGACTGCCGGTAATTTTAATAACGAGATTGGACTGCCGCTGACCGTATTTAACATCAGAGAAGAGCATGAGGTTGCCATTCTCGAGATGGGAATCAGCGATTTCGGCGAGATGACAAGGCTTGCCAAGATTGCCCGCCCGGATGTATGCGTTCTTACGAATATTGGATGCGCACATTTGGAGCAGCTCGGAGACCGTGACGGTATCTTGAAAGCAAAGACAGAGATGTTCGACTATATGAATTCTGAGGGAATCGTGATTCTCAACGGTGATGATGATAAGCTTTCCACCATAACTTCTGTTCACGGAAAATCCCCCATCGTTTTCGGACTTTCTTCCGAGCGAGATGTATACGCGACAGATATTGAGAATCTTGGTCTGAAGGGTACGACCTGCACGCTGCATCTTCCTGACATGGAGCTGACGGCAACGATTCATATTCCGGGAGCGCACATGGTATACAATGCACTTGCCGGCGCCAGCGTAGGTCGGGCACTTGGTCTGAATGCAGATGAGATCAAAGCAGGGATTGAAGCACTGGTTCCAATCTCCGGACGCAACAATATGATCGAGACGAACGGACTGACCATTATCGATGACTGTTATAATGCCAACCCGGCCTCTATGAGAGCATCTTTGGATGTACTCGCCACCGCGACTACTAGAAAAGTTGCCATCCTTGGTGATATGTTCGAGCTGGGAAATGATGCAGATGTTTTGCACTACGAGATTGGTGTCCACGCCGTCAAGAGCGGTATTGATGTGATTTGCTGCATCGGAAAGCTTTCCCGCAAGATTGCGCTGGGTGCTCAAAGCACTGTCTCGCCTTCAAGAGTATTGTCCTACAAGACCAAAGCTGATTTTCTTGCGGACGCACCTTCCGTGATTCACCCAGGAGATGCTATTTTAATCAAGGCATCGCACAGCATGGAATTTCCAGAACTTGTGGAGAGCCTGCAGCATATTAATTTAAAACATGTTGAGTAAACAGTATATCAATTCAAAAGAATGAATTGTGATATGAGATTGAGGGGACCTATGGATTACGAGATTCTTGTATTAGATTTAGACGGAACATTAACCAATTCCAAAAAAGAAATTTCTCCGCCTACCAGGCAGGCTTTGATTGAGATTCAACAAGCAGGCCGCAAGGTGGTGCTTGCCTCCGGCAGGCCGACACAGGGTGTTGTCCCACTGGCGAAAGAGCTGCGGCTAGATGAATTCGGAGGATATATCCTTTCCTTCAACGGGGCGCGGATTATTAATTTTACAACAGGACAATTGATGTACAATAAACAGCTTCCGCTGGATGCTGTTGCTCCCACCTTTGAGATTGTAAAGGATCTGGGTGTCGACCTGATCACCTATGAGAATGATAACATCATCTCTGGTATTAAACCCAATGAATTCGTGGAATTAGAATCACGGATCAATAGTATGCCGATCAAACGTGTAGATAATTTTTCTGAATATGTCAACTTTCCAATCAACAAAATGATCGCCGCCGGTGATCCCAAAAACGTGGCAGTTGCACTTCCGAAGATGAAACAGCATTTTCACGGATATCTGAACATTTATATGTCTGATCCGTTTTTTCTGGAAATCATGCCCCAGCAGATTGACAAGGCTTATTCTCTGCTTCGTCTTCTGGAGAGTATCGGTCTTACAGCCGACCAGATGATCTGCTGCGGAGACGGCTATAATGATCTTTCCATGATCGAGACTGCCGGACTTGGCGTTGCTATGGAAAATGCACAGCCACTTGTCAAGGAGAGTGCGGACTATATCACCCTCTCCAATGACGAAGATGGCGTTCTGCATGTCATTAATACTTTTATGAGGTAATAAAAGAGCACACTGATATTGTGTGTAAGTCATCCGTATTATGGCTGATGACTGAAGATAAATAAGAAGTACAAAAAGCGAATGCATCTATTTTAGAAAAGGTGTGTTCGCTTTTATCACTTCTGCTCTTCCTCAGCTTCCATCTGTTCCATAAGGGTTGCTGCCATTCCGACCAGCTGTTTGCAGGGACGCTTTTTATAATACTCCTCTGTTCTTGCCTCCGGGGTCGGCTCCTGCTTTCTGCAGGACAGCCCCAGCAGTTCCCGGCAGACAATGGAACCATTCAACTCCTCATACTGCGCCGCCAGCTTCTGAATTCTGGCATAATGCTTCTTCTTTTCCTCTGTCGCTTCCGGGTCCGAATATCCGTACCGCACACCTGCCACCATGAACATCCCGCTGACCGCTCCACACACCTCCCGGAGCCTTCCCATGCCGGCACCAAAGGAAGAACTCATCATTGCCGCCATCTTCTCACTCATTCCATACTGGTCTGAAAATGCCAGAAATACAGATTGTGCACAGTTGTATCCTTCCTCAAACAGTTTCATCGCACGCTCACCGCGTTCACTCATCAAAAAATTCTCTTTTGTATTTTCAGGTTTCATCTATTTTCCTTCTTTCTTTGGGTATCGGCTTTGCCGCATCTTTTGTAAGACTGTATACTAATTATTATACATAACGGTATAGAAAAAACCAAGTGGATGGTTTATAATAAATGAGATATTACTTACTTTATCAGACACATAAGGAGGAGAGAATATGTGGAATCGAGTTGATTTAAAAGCGAGAGCGAAGATAGACATCAGGAAAACTTATTGGTATTGCGTACTGGTGTCTCTAGTGCTTTCCATCTGCACGAATGGAGCTGGTGCCAGTTCCGGACGATCAGCTGCCCAGGAGCAGATGAACAACCCCGGAACAAACTTTGTCTTATCCATGGCTGCCACAATTACAGGAATTGCCGTTATTGCACTGTCGATTCTTGTACTGAACGTCTTAATTATCGGTGGAAGACGTTATTATCTGGAAAATCAAAAGCGTAACGCCCAATTGGGAACATTGCTTTTCGGATTTAAAAATGGATGGTTTGGAAACGAAGTACTTACCATGTTTCTGAAAAGTTTATTTACCGCCCTTTGGACTTTGCTGCTTGTTATCCCCGGAATTGTCAAAAGCTACTCTTACAGCATGATGCCGTACATACTGGCAGAGAATCCATCGCTGGACCAGAGCCGTGTATTCGAGATCAGCAAGCAGATGACAAATGGACAGAAGATGGATATGTTCATTCTGGATCTGTCGTTTATCGGATGGGGAATTCTGTCCGTATTCACCTGCGGAATTCTTGCAATTTTCTATGTTGCACCTTACATGGATGCAACCAAGGCTCAGCTTTATACCACACTTCGCCAAAATGCTCTTAATTCCGGAATCGCTACTGCTGAGGAGTTACCCGGCGTTTACTAGAAACGTTTCATCACATTTTTTACATAAGAGTATGAATCAAAAAGGATTTTACAGCAAATTGCTGTGTTTCTTTCTAACCAGACAGTTGTGTCAACAACATCGTCCGCAGGAAAGCGCACATCATGAAGCTGTAAAATCCTTTTTCTCTATTGGAACGAACACCGAACAGTTACTTTTCATCTACTACTGACAGCACTTCCGAGAACTTATAGATTTTCCCCACAATTCTCCGGTCCAGCTCAGGAGTAGAATCCGTCAGGTCAACAATCATAATCGTCTTGCATCCTGCATCGCTGGCCGCCCGGACTCCGTTCGGTGAGTCCTCTACCGCATAGCATTCTTCCGGAGCTCTCCCAAGCTTTTGGCAGGCGTCCAAGTAGACATCCGGAGCAGGCTTACCGTTTGCGACCTCCCACGAGCTAAGGACATGGGAAAAATACGAACCTAATCCGGTATCTTGCAACATCTGCTTGGCCCTCTCTAAGGGATTTGCAGTGGCAGCGGCCACTTCATTGCCCCGGGCTTTGAGCTTTGCAAGGGTAGCTTCCACCTCTGGTTTTACGGGAATTCCGTACACTTCATAAAATGCATCCAGCTTCTCTCTCCGCCTTGCACGAAAATCATCCAAGTCAAACTCCTCCCCGTATCTATCTTTCACGTAAGATTTTGCCAGCTTGTGAGCAAGGCTTCTCAGATTCAGGACCACCTCGTCCGTTGGAGTATATCCCATTTCTTCTATCGCTTCTTTTCCAAATTGGAAATAATATCGTTCTGTGTCAAAAAGTACTCCATCTAAATCGAATATAATCGTCTTCATAATTCTCCTTCACTTGGTCAAAGCGGATCTTCGCAATCCGCTTCACTGCTTGTCCATTCGCTTATAATCACCCTGAATCGGCTATTGCTATTTGATAAGATCAACATTCTATCCTGACCTGGCTTCCTCCTGTGTGTTCCTTTGTCACGATAATCTGCCGTTCAATACGCTCCTTCAGTTCCGTCACATGGGAAATAATTCCCACCAGACGGTTGCCTTCTGTGAGATTTTGCAGTGCCTTCAAAGCCTGATTGAGTGCCTCTTCATCCAGCGAACCAAATCCTTCATCCACAAACATGCAGTCCATCTGGATTCCACCGGAGGAGGACTGCACCTCATCCGAAAGCCCCAGTGCCAGAGACAGAGATGCCTGGAAGGACTCTCCGCCGGAGAGGGTCTTCACGCTCCGTTCTGTCCCGTTATAATGATCGAGAACATTAAGCTCCAGTCCGCTCTGACTTTTCTGGTTGGAGGCATCCTGGCGACGTCTGAGCTCATACTGTCCACCGGACATGGTCATAAGACGGCTGTTGGCTCTGGCGATGATCCGGTCAAAATACGCCATCTGCACATAGGTCTCCAGCATGATTTTTTCTTTTCCCGTCATCGTCCCATTTGCCGTGTCGGAAAGAGCACCCATCCATTTCCACCTTGTCTCCAATTCCATCATCTGATTCTCTTTTTTCGCAACAGATTGTTGCGCTGACATGTTGGTACTAATTCGGATGCCTAATTCCTGTTTCTGATTCAAAAGCTGTGTTTTTTGTCCCTGCAGCTGCATCTTCTGATTCGTATACTGTGGCACGTTAAGCTCCTCCTCTGCAATCTGGGACTGCAGCGCTTTCATCTTCGTCTGGTTTTCTGCAATGAGTCTGGTAAGATTCTCATAGGCTTCTTTTGCCGCCTGCAGGGATTCTTCCATTGTCCGCTTTGCTTCCTGCTTTTCTGCAAGACTTCTCTTTGCTTCCTCTAAGGTTGCAAATGGAAGTCTGCCGCATCTTGCATCCAGTTCTTTTTTATGACTGGCAGTATCTGCCTGAAGCTGAACCTGCTTTTGCTGTGCCTCTCTGAGAATGTCCTGATGCCGGGTAAGAGTCTCCTCCCACCTTGGAATCTTCTGCTCCAGTTCCTCTTTTTCCTGCTGTTTTTTCTGAAATACTTTCACCGCTTCTGACGATTCCTGTATCTGAAGATTCAAAGTCTGGATTGTCCTTTGCACCTCTTCCTTTGTCCCGGTAAGTGACGCCTCGACATTCCCCAGTTTTCCCTTTAATTCTCCTGCCGCCACGCTCTTTTCTTCCGCCTGTTTTTTTGCGGCTTCCATCTCTTTTTTTGCCTTCTTTAACGCCGCTTCTGACGGAGCGCCCTCCGACAGGACTTTCTTCTCCGGATGATGCTTGGAGCCACAGACAGGGCAAGGCATTCCCTCCTCCAGATTCACAGCCAGAAGTCCCGCCTGTTCATCCAGATACAGACGTTCCATCTGTTCATACTTTTCTGTGCATTTTCGGCTCTCACTTACCGCTTTTTTATAATGCTCGAGCGCAACTATTTGTTGCGCCTTGATCTGTTCATACAATTGGAATCTTACCAGACGTTCTTTTTCCTGCCGGTCCAAAAGCTCAAGCTCCCGCTGTTGGTTCCGGGCGTCCGCCGCCTTCTGTTCCACGCCGCGAAGCTCTGCCAGCTGCTCCTTCGCCTGAGCGATCTGCCCGACACCCTTTTGCGCCTGCTTTTGCTTAAGCTCCACATCCGCTTCCAGACTCCTGAGTGCTTCCTCTTCCTTTTTCAGAACACGCTTCTCTGACTCCAGCTCCTGATATAACTCCAAATCCTTCCGGACCCCGTCAATCTGCGCAACCAGACGTTCTCTCTGCGGTGCCTTCTTCTCCTCCTCTTCAAACAGCTTTTTCTTTTGAGCCGCTTCTTCCATATGCTCCGTTAAAAATGCTTTAGATTGCTCCACTTCCGCCCGGGCTTTTCGCTCATTTTCTGCCTTGCCAAGAATCTGATTGACCGCCTCTAACTGCTGCTCCACCTCTGCCAGCTTCTTGCCAAGCAGATGCTGCCGCTCCTCATCCTCCCGAACCAGTGCTGTCAGAAGTTCCTTAGTATCTGACAGCGAACGGATATTTTTCCCTTCCAGCTGCCCCTTCCACTCCGGTGCGATAGCACTCTTTTCGTCATACTGTACCCCTTCCACATATTGGAAAATGCTCTTGCACACATCTTCGTGCTGATACCGGAGTGCATTTGCCTCACTCTTTAACCGGAGCTGTAATACCTGGTATTTCCCTGTGTGGAAAATTTCCCGGAAAATTTCACTCCGCTCTTTTGTGGATGCCAGCAGAAGCTTTAGAAAATCTCCCTGGGCAATCATGGCAATCTGTGAAAACTGCTCCCTGTCCACGCCGAGAATCTCTATCACCCGCCTGGTCACTTCTTTGGTCTTGGTTGTCAGCGTGCCGTCCGGCTCCGTCAGCACTGCCTCTGCCCGCTCCTTTGTGAATCCGCCGCCCTTTTTGGCAGGGCGCAGATACTCTGGATTCCGCCGCACTGTGTACCGCTTTCCCTGATAATCGAACACCATTTCCACAAAGGTAGGAGTCTTCTGGTCCGCATACTTGCTCCGCATCATGTCCGCCTCCCGGTTATCGCCGCTGGCCTCCCCAAAGAGAGCGAATGTAATCGCATCAAACAGCGTAGTCTTTCCCGCGCCGGTGTCCCCGGTAATCAGATACAGTCCGCTTTTTCCCAGCTGATTCATGTCCAGCGTCACTTCTCCGGCATAAGGTCCAAATGCCGATATGGTTAACTGTACTGGTCTCATCGGCGCTCACCTCCCCAGATTTGTTCCATCAGGTTCAACAGATAGTCCTGTTGCTGCTCACTCAGATTCCGATTATTCTGTTTTTCGTAAAACTCGTCAAACAGTTCAATCGGCTTCTTCTGATCTACCGCCGTGCTCTCACTAGGCTGCTGCCCCGACCTGGTTCTTGCATTATCGTAATCCAGCTTCATGATGTTCGGATAAATTGCCCTGAGCTTTCCGATGGCGTCCAGAATATCCTCCTCATCCGTCAGCGTGATATGCATATAATCTCTTGTATTCGTTCCCTCGTAATTCTTCTTTTCCACAATGTCCTCATATTTTCCTTTGATTTCCCGCAGATCCCGCTTTGGAATCAAAGGAATTGTGTCAATCTCAATCTCTCCCTTTTCCTTCAATTCAACCACTGTCACCGATTTTTTGTGGTTCGCCTCAGAAAAAGAATACTTGAGAGGTGTCCCCGCGTATCGTACAGTCTCCCTGCCGATTTTCTGTGGTCTGTGAATATGTCCCAGCGCCACATAGTCAAATGCATCAAAAAGAGAGACAGACACATTGTCCATTCCGCCCGCAGACAGTTCTTCGGAATCACTGGTCGCAGCCCCCGTGATAAACTGATGGGCAATCAGAATATTGCGGTCACTGATGTCAACGTTCATCCCCTCCACAACAACGCGCACAGCATCTTCATAAGTACGAATCTCCTTTTCACTGACAGAGCTCTTTTCGCCAGTTTCTTCCTCATCAATTTCTTCCCTGTTTTTCATCAGTCTGCGTACCTGCGGAGGCTTAATAAACGGAAGCAGATACAGGTGCACTGTTCCATAAGAATCTGTCATCTCAATTGGCTGAACTTCCCCCTGGAATACAGGAGATACAAAAATGCGATTCTGTGAAAAAAGCCTTGCCCCAAAAGAAAGACGTTCCGGCGAATCGTGATTGCCGCTAATGATGTAGACACATAGATTTTTCGCTGAAAGCTGTGTCAGAAATTCATCAAACACCTGAACGGCCTCTGCAGACGGCACCGCTTTGTCATAGACATCCCCCGCGATAATAACTCCATCCGGCTGCTGCTCCTCAATAATATACAGTATTTTCTGCAAAATATATTCCTGATCCTCCAGCATAGAAAAATCATTGACCCGTTTTCCAATATGCAAATCTGATAAATGTATGAATTTCATATAAGCTACGCTCTCTTTCTGCCAAACATTTCTTTTTTTCTTTTTCCCCGGCACAATAAATGTCTTCCTCTATTTTAGTACATCCAAAAGAGAAGCACAACCTGAAAAGACGGAGCATTTTCCTGCTCCGCCTTCTCATTGCTGTTCACACTGTCTGTGTCCCGCCCCGCCTGCACCTCTAGATATAGTACATATCCTGGGCACTGCGTCCATTTTCTTCGTATTCTTTTTCCAAATCTGCCAACGTCAGATTTGTCAGATAGTCATTCAGTTTTTGATTCACAGGTTCAATGATGAGTGACTGGACTGCTTTCATAGCCAGTGCGCTGTCATCCTCAAACGCTGATACCTCCGGTTCAAATTCATACTCCCCTTCCAGGGCAGTTAGAATGTCAGCTGCTGTAATCGTCTTCGATGGTTTGCTCAGCAGATATCCGCCCTGAGAGCCCTTGATACTTTTCACGATTCCCGCCCTTCGGAGACTGGCAAAGACCTGCTCCAGATACTGCTGGGAAATGTGATTGCGCTCGGCAATGCTATAAAGGGCCACATGTTCACTCTTGGAGTGCACTGCCAGATCAACCAATGCCCGAAGACCATAGCGGCTTTTCTTTGAAAGTTTCATAAAATCCCCCTTTTTCACCGAATAAAATCTGGAACATCTGCAAGTTGTGCCTGGTGGACACTCGCAATTTTCCTGCCTGTCTCTTCAAGATATGCAATGCTTTTCTGCTCTTTATTCTGTAAATAATGGGGTAGAGTAATATCTGTCTCCGCTGTCCGGAAGCAGTGCCACGATGGTCTTCCCCTTGTTCTCAGGACGCTTCGCCAGCTCTATTGCACCCTTTAGTGCCGCTCCGGAAGAGATTCCAACCAGAATTCCTTCTTTGTGCGCCAACAGTTTTGCAGTCTCGAACGCTTCGTCTCCATTTGCCTTGTAAATCTCATCGTATACAGTGGTATTGAGTACCTCCGGAACAAATCCGGCTCCGATTCCCTGAATCTTATGAGCACCGCCTTTTCCCTCAGAGAGCACTGGCGAGGTCTCCGGCTCTAAAGCAACAATCTTCACATCCGGATTCTCAGATTTCAGATATTCTCCTACGCCAGTCAGCGTTCCTCCGGTTCCAACACCTGCGATAAAGTAATCTACCTTTCCGTCTGTGTCCTTCCAGATCTCTGGTCCAGTCGTACTTCTATGCATTGCCGGGTTTGCCGGATTCACAAATTGTCCTGGAATGAATCCTCCCGGAATTTCCTTTGCCAGCTCTTTTGCTTTGGCAATTGCGCCGGTCATTCCTTTGCTGCCCTCTGTCAGCACAATCTCTGCACCGTAAGCCTTTAAAATATTTCGGCGCTCCACGCTCATGGTCTCCGGCATGGTGAGGATGATGCGGTATCCCTTCACCGCTGCGATGGATGCAAGACCAATCCCTGTATTTCCTGAAGTTGGCTCAATGATAACAGAACCTTCCTTTAACAAACCTTTCTGTTCTGCATCTTCAATCATAGCCTTTGCAACACGGTCTTTCACGCTGCCTGCCGGATTCAGATATTCCAGTTTTACCAATACCGTTGCTTCCAGTCCCAGCTCCTTTTCAATATTGACCACCTCAACAAGTGGTGTGTTTCCAATCAGTTCCAGAGCTCCTTTGTAAATGTTTGCCATAATAATCCACCTTTCTGCGCTGTATCCCGCGCTTTGAAAATCTATATCTGTTCAGATATTTTATGTTTTTGAGAAATGATATCCGGAAAGATATTTTGTTTTATTTCCCATAGACTTAGTAGGAATTTTGTTGTTAGTGGTATTATATGACCATAAAGCATATTTGTCAAGTATGTTTTATATGTTTTTTAGCTCTCACGTTTTTCGATTCGTTTTACATGCTCTTTTCCCTCATCGAACAAGTAACAAAACGGATTGCGAAGCAAATGAATCGCAGGACGTTATATTTCATCTATCATGTCTTATCCGCCTCAATTTCTTCCCCCGTCACGTGGCAATTCTCGATACAGATGCAGCCACGGTGCTAAGATTGGAATAGAAGTAAACTCCCTTTGATCGTATTCCTTCTGGGGTTTATCCTTGTCGATACAGATCAGTCTGTCCGCAAGTGAGAGCGTATCTGCAAGATTCACTGCCAGAATCACCACCGCAATCCCTTTTTCCAATAGTTGCTCCAAAAGTTCCCATATATACATCCGGTGGCTTAGATCCGCCCCTTTAAATGGCTGGATACAGAAGACCACCTCGGGCTTTTGAAGCAGGATACGGGTGTAGATCATCTGATACTTTTGCTTCTCTGTCAGTTCTTCCACCGGAGCAGCAAACACTTCCTTCCCAAGAATTGTTCCGTATTCCTGACGGACACTCCTCCGGATCCTGGAAGTGATCCATACATTGCGAATCCGCTTATCCAGATTAAAGCAGAGATTATCTATATAATTCATTTCCGGAAATATCATGGTCTTTGTGCACTGTTCCTGAATCACTGCAATCTTTCTGTTCCCTTGGATTTTCGCATCTTTTCCATCCAGAAGCATGCTCCAGTAATAGTCGGTGTCCTCATCCAAAAGTAATTGCAGCATTGCGCGATAAATGTGATTGTCCAGACTCTGTATCACCAGGCATTCCCCCTGCCGTACCCGGAACTGCAGTGGCTCTGCCATCTCCTCAATTTCACTGTAAACCTGGCAAATATACTTTCCAGTATTTTTCTTTTCTTTTTTATGTTCCAGATAACCGCGGACCATTTTGTCATATTCCCGGAAAAGCGAGCGAAGATTTTCCGTCTCCATCTCCCGCGGCTGCAGCACCTTTTCAATATGACCGTTTGACATCAGAGCGGCCCGGTCACAGAGCTGCAGAATATCTTCAAAATGGGATCCGATGTAAATAAAAGAATACCCCTGCGCAGCGTAGTGCCGGATGATTCCATACAGCTTCCGCAGTTCATCTCCACTGATCAGAGTGCTCATCTCACTGAGCAGGATCAGTTTATGGCCTGCCACAATCCCTTTCAGCAGCTCGACCACAATCCGTTCAAAGCTTGTCAGCTTATCTACATATGCCCGGGCAGATAGGCGGATTCCAATCTCCTTTAAAAATGGTTCCAGCTGACTCTCCAGAACAGCCGGCTGAATGATACTCTTGCGAAACCCCGGGCGAAGAACAAATATATTATCTGCAACCGTCATGCCTTCCACCAGACTTGTCCGGTCCCGGATAATGGTGATCCGGTTATTCCCCCGTTTCGCACTCTTCCAGGAGTTAGTTATCTCTTCACGGTAATAAATGTATCCATCTTCCAGAGGTGGATTTCCCGCCAGCAAATCAATAAAGGAGTTCAGACCATAAGAATTTACGGGTATGAGGCCCATAATTTCCCCTTCCCATATATTAAGACTAAAATCTTCCAACATGAGAATATCATTTTCTCTATAGGTTACTCTTTCCATGCGAAATACTTCTTTTCTCATTGAAGAACTCCTCTGTTCTTAATCTCTCTGTCACTGGTTACCCCCGGCAGTACAATTTCCACATCGGTACCCTCTCCCTGTATGGAAAAAACATGCATACCATATTCGTCTCCAAAGATGAGGTGAATACGATTATTGACATTTACCAGTGCAATGCCGCCCTTTTCCCCCGGCTGCTGATAAGAGGCCGCCGTATTGTCTTTTCGCAGCTTTTTATTCAGTTCCCACAGCGTGCTTTCGTCCATTCCCACTCCGTCATCCGAGATTCGGATAATCAGCCGCTCTTCTGTCCGTTCAAACTGAATACGAAGATTCCCCGTTCCGATCTTCAGCTCCGTCCCATGAATAATGCTGTTCTCAAGAATCGGCTGCAGTGTCAGCTTGGGGATTCGACAGCGCTTGATTTCTTCCCACTCCTCTTCCCTGTAATCGAAATGCAGCTGGAGACGGCTGCCGAACCGATACTGCTGTATGCGAAAATAGGTTTTGCAATTCTCCAGCTCCTCTTCCACCGATACCAGATTTTCCACCTTGGATATGGTATACCGGAAAAAGGTAGCAAGTGCTTCTGTCATGTCCGCCACACTGTCCAAGCCTGCAATCAGGGCCTCCCCGCGGATGCTCTCCAGCGTATTATATAGAAAATGTGGATTGATCTGATTCTGCAGCGCCAGATACTGTGCCTGTCTCTTATTCAGATCAAACATCTGGGGGGAACGAAATAATTCATCAAACTTTTGTATTTCATCTGCGGTATTTGGCGTCAGAATGGGCAGACCGAGCTCTCCATAATCACTCATGGAATAGCCATCTAAAAACCGCTTCAGCATTCGTTCCGATTGTTGATAAGGAAGAAAAATCTTTGTCCAGAAAACACCTGCAAACAGAATGGTTCCCGCAATCAGAATGAGGAGCAGAAAGACCTCTCCCCGACCAGAAAGGAGCAGACCAAGCTGATAAATCATTTGAAAAACCATAAATAAAATCATGCAGATAAACAAAAGCAAAACACGATTTGAGATATAATGTAATTTTTGAATGATCTGCTGCACTCTTTTTTTCAACGTTTTATCTTCCTCCATCTTTCTTTTTTCAGCATCATCCATAAAGCTTACGGTACGCACTTGGTTTCAGCTTCGTAGCTTTTTCAAAGGTGTGGGTAAAATGCTTCAAATCGTTGTATCCTACCTGTCTGCAAATGTCTGCAATGGAGCTGTTACTTTCCCTTAACAGAATTTTTGCCTGTTCCACCCGGACATTGATTAAATATTTTGCAAACCCCTCACCCTCTTCTTTTTTGAATAAAGTGCTGAAATAGCCTGCGCTCAACCCCACCGCCGCGCTTACCTCTTCCAGAGAAATCTGTTCTTTATAATGGTTCTGAATATATTGTTTTGCCAGACGGATCGGCCGCAGAGCCTCGTTTTCCCGCTCTTCCCTGATTGTCTGGATTACTCTGTTCTGCAGGGCCGACAGATAGCTGAATAATTGTTCTGTATGTCCACACTGTTCACATTGTCTGTAAAAATTCTCCAGTTCTTCTTTTCTTTGTTTATACTCCGTCTGGGTAAGAAACAGGCCGCCCGCCGACATGACCAGATCATAGATTTCAAACCCTCTGATATTCTTCAGATCGAGGACAACACTGCGGAGAGCCGTCACGGCTTCTTCGCCCTCTTCTACGCTGAGCAGTTCAATGGCATGGAGCATCTTTCTGGAATATCTTTCCAGAATCTTCTGGTCCTGCATTCCGATATGGTCCGGCATTTTTTCAATCATACATCCGGTTCCCACAAGGACTCGTTCCTGAATGAGCAGCTTACTTTTCTTCAGGGAATCCGAAAGCTTCGCAACATCTTTTTCCGGAGTCCCCAACGCAATGGTAAATTCAATATCACCAAGGATGCTCTTCTGTACAATCAGCTGATTCAGGCAGTCCCGCAGTACCCGGTATACATCGGATTGAACCTTTGCCGAGTAATTCATCACTCCATACCCTGCTCCATCCTTTATATTTAGTATCATTTCATAGCAAAAGCGTTTCATGTTTCCCAGAATAATGTCCGTTGCTTTTTCATAGACAATCTTTTTGGCCGCATCGCTTAACCTGGTGATATCATAGTCCAGTTTCAGACAAAAGCCCTGAAAGATTCCCGGCTGCACAGCAAGATGATAATCCTTTTGCAAAGATTCCATGCTGATAGAAAGATCTTCCTTCGTTCCCATGTCCATAATCAGATTATTCTTCACCTTGATCCGGTCACTTTCGCTACTTCGAATTAACTTTTCCAGATTATTCTCTGTCCTGTTCCGTTCCATAATCTTGTGATATAGTTTTTCCAGTGTATTCGTCAATTCGATTTTGTTGATCGGTTTGAGCAGATAATCTCCCACCCCGTACTTCATAGCCGTCTGTGCATAAGAAAAGTGCGCATATCCACTGATTATCACAATCTGAAGATGCGGACTATACTCCTTTACCGTTTGAATCAGCTCCAGCCCATTACACCCTGAGTAATATAGTTTTCAGCGATGCTCTGTGATTTTGCGGCATCTCCTTCTCCATACTGTGTTTCCAGAATCTTGAAGTCGCTTCCTTCAAATGCGGAACGGAATCCTTCTTCACGCATTACGCAGGAATCTGTTGCTGCATTTACATTGATGACACCGATGTCTCCGGATTTCACGCCTGCTGCTTCAAGTGCTTTTTTCATCTCTTCTCCGGCTGTCTTTCCAGCTGCTTTGTTATCTGTAGAAAATGTTGCTTCTGCATCTACATTTGCCGGTGAATCTACATATACGATTTTCACGCCTGCTGCCGCTGCTTCTTTTAATGCGGATGAAATTGCATCCGGCCCGTTTGCAGCTACCATGATTGCATCATATCCGCCAGACACTGCATTATTAACACATTCGATCTGCTGAGCATCATCCTTTGTGTTTGGTGCCATAAAGGTAACCGTTGCACCCAGTTTCTCTGCTTCCTTCTGTGCACCTTCATTTAATGTAATCCAGTGCTGATCGATGGAATCCATCGTAATCAGTGCAATTTTGTATCCGTCTCCTACTGCTTCCTTGCTTGTTGCTTCTGTGCTGCCTCCCGTGCTGCCTGTTGTTTCTTTTCCTCCACATC
>JAQVCP010000151.1 GCA_028689735.1 Hespellia sp.
TATGATGCTGATATAATTGGACTAAGTTAGAAAACCTTAATAAACAAGGGGTTCTGCTTAGTCCAATTTTTATTTCATCAGATTTTCTATATCTGATACCTGTTTAGGTATGTAACGTTACAAAAAGTATAGCACAAATATAAGAGAATGATAAGGAATGGAGAATGGAAATGAATACAAATACAGCGTTAGGTGCAGGAGCAGACAATGCCCAAAAGATTTTATTTATCAGTGATGCACATGAAAAATTCTACTATGAAAAATTAAAAGAAGTACGGTGTCAGGATGTATACCATAAGGCTCTTTGTTATTGCCTGGGTATTAGTGATGACACGAGAAGAAATGTGAATAAGATTTATGATTTTAAGACTGGCTGTGTAAAGACAGAATGTTTGCATGATGGCTGGCAGACCAGTGGAAGTGTAAGAGTGGTACGAATGGCATTTAATCTTTATTGTAATGGAATGCCGAGCGTAGATGATTATAAGGATGCAGAAAGTCAAATTGACGAATGTAGAGAGTATACCGTAGAAGAATTGTTTTGCTGCAGTTATGCACCATTCTTTTGGCAGGCAATACAAATCCGGTATCCAGAGTACGCAAATTACAACCGAAAACTGTATGCTCTCTTTGGAGGACAGGACTAATGTTAAAAATTAGATTGATGGGAACTAAGAATGATATTAAATGGTTTCAGAAAATTTTGCAGAGACATTCCAAGGTGGAGGTAATCGAATTTTCAGAACTATTTCCCAACAAAGGAACAAACCGTTTTTACAGAATGTATGCGGAAGTACAGAAAACCAATGTAAAAGAAAAGTAGCAGAATAGTAGAAAACAAAGGAGAGATCAATCATGTGCAAAATAATTGCAGTAGCAAACCAAAAAGGAGGTGGAGGCAAAACCAGTACCTCAATCAACTTAGGCATTGGTCTGGTCAGATTAGGCAAGAGAGTTTTACTTGTAGATAACGATCCCCAGGGGCATCTGACCTTGGGGTTAGGATTCCCGAAGAATCTGAGAGTCACTTTAAAGAATATGATGGAAAACATCATCATGGGCGTGGAATTTGACCCGAAAGAAGCCATTTTAGGGCACAAAGAGGGTGTTGACCTTGTACCATCCAACAAGTTGCTTACAGGAATGGATATGTCCCTGATTACGGTTGAGGACAGGGAGAAAGTTCTGAAAGAATATTTGGAACTTTTGGAAGATGACTACGATTATATTATCATTGATTGTATGCCATCTTTGGGTATGCTGACAGTAAATGCCATGGCTGCAGCGGATAGCGTTCTGATTCCTGTTCAGCCACAGTATTATGCAGCGGATGGATTGGTGGAACTTCTGAAAGTAGTAAAGAACACAAAGAAACGCTACAATCCAGGAATTGAGATTGAAGGAATCCTTTTTACCATGGATGCCAGCAGATACAATAATTCAAAGAGAAATAAAAAGGCAATTATAGACGCTTATGGTGCAGAAATGAGGATATTCGAGGACACCATCCCACGCTCAGAAGCAATTGCCGAGACAGCATCAGAGGGTATCAGCATCTTCGCCTATGACAAAAGAAGCAAGGGTGCGGACAGTTATCAAAAACTGGCATTGGAGGTGTTGAATCATGGCAAGAAGAACAAATAAAGAGATTCAGCTTACCTCTTATGAGGACATCTTAGGTGTAGAGGACACCAATCTGGATCAGGTCATTGAAGTGCCGCTTGAAGATCTATATGAATTTTGGAATCATCCATTTCATGTCAGAGATGATGAGGAAATGTTAGATCTTGTGGACAGTATTAGTGGGCATGGTGTATTGAATCCAGGTATAGCAAGACCAAGGACAAATGGTGGGTATGAATTGATTTCAGGACATCGAAGAAAGAGAGCCAGTGAAATAAGAGGGCTTGCAACTATGCCTGTAATTGTTCGTGATTATACGGATGATGAAGCAGTGCTGGTCATGGTGGATTCCAATATTCAAAGGGAAAATATTCTGCCGAGTGAAAAAGCCTTTGCCTATAAGATGAAAATGGATGCAATCCGTCATCAGGGTGTAAAGAACAACAATGCCGATGAAGCAGCTGCTCTGGTGGGAAAAGAAGCAGGAGATAGTGCCAGAAAGGTGCAGAGATATATCCGTCTGACAGAGTTACTACCGGAACTTTTGGAGTCTGTAGATTCCGATAAGATCAAGGTATCACCAGCAGTTACCCTTTCATTTCTGACAACACAGGAGCAGGAATGGGTACTAGCCTGTATTAGAGAGCATGGGGCAAGTGTGAATGGAAATATGGCGGATAAACTGAAGCAGCACAGTGAGGGAGGAAAGCTGAATGAACTGGCAGTCGAATTGATTCTCTGTGAGAAAAAGAAAGTACCTGTGAAAGTAACCTTGCCTGAGAAGAAAATCCGCAGTTATTTTTCAGAAGATTATTCGAAGGAACAAATAGAGGAAGTCATTTATACACTGTTAGAGCAGTGGAAAGAGAAAGAAGGAGAGGAGGGATGAGATGCAGACCGTACAATTTGAGTATTTTCATGGCATGGAAGCGGAACAGTATAACTTTTACCGAGTGCCCAAAATCCTGTTTACTGGTGAGTGCTTTAAGTCCCTCTCCTGCGAGGCGAAGGTTCTATACGGTCTGATGCTAGACCGTATGAGCCTAAGTATCAAGAACCGCTGGTTTGACGAGGAAGACAGACCTTATATTTACTTTACAGTGGACGAGATTATGGAACTTATGAATTGCAAGAGCCAGAAAGCAACAAAACTGATAAAGGAATTAGACAGCAAAGATGGTATTGGGTTGATTGAAAAAAAGCGTCTTGGACTTGGAAAACCAAATGTAATCTATGTGAAAAACTTTATGGTCAAGGAAGTTTCGGACACTGAAATAGAAGAAAAAGATCCAGAAAAGCCTGTAGATACACAGAGTTTTGAAAATCAAAAATCAAGAGTTTCGGAAATCGAAAATCAGGAACTTCCAGAATCAAAAATCAAGAATTTTGAAAATCAAAAATCAGGAGTTTTGAAAATCGAAAGTCCAGAATTTCGAAAATCAAAAGGTAATTATACTGATATTAACAAGACTGAATTAAGTGATACTGAGAACAGTGAAACTGATTTTAGTGATACAGAAATGAGTGAGCTTAATCCTATCATATCCAATCCAATCTTATCGAATTCTATTAGTCCGGATAAAGAAGTAAAAAGAGATGTGATAGATGAGATGGATGCTTATCGAAATATTATTCATGAAAATATTGAATATCACTGCTTTGTGGATGACAGATTCCATAAAAGAGAGTCAGTAGATGAGATGGTAGAACTTATGCTTGATGTGATGATGATGCCAGATCAGGGCATGATACGCATTGCTGGGGTAGATAAGCCAGTAGCTATCGTCAAGAATCGTTTTTTGAAATTGAATTATATGCATATCGAGTATGTACTTGGCTGTATGGAAAGGAATACCACGAAGGTCGGGAACATCAAGCAATATTTACTGACTGCTCTTTATAATGCACCGCTTACGATGGACAACTACTATCAGGCAGAGGTGAATCATGA
>JAQVCP010000070.1:0-12800 GCA_028689735.1 Hespellia sp.
TAATTACTGGCTTTTCATGTGGAAATTTCGGAGGTATGATTACTGTCCATTTCACATAAAGATATAAAAACCGGACTTGGGAGAACCTATGAAACCAAGAGGGCCATCAAATAGTATCCGCAAAAAAGCTGTCCTTATTATCAGCATTTCATTTTCCATGCTTCTTTTTCTGACTGGATGTCAGAAGTCAACGACAAATCCCAACAAAGCATTTCAAAACTATACGAAGGACGTATTTTGTCAGGAGGTTGCATCGAACAGCATCAGCCTGCATTACACGCTCCAGAATCCGGAGGAATATGGGATTACAAAGGATCCGGAGACTTTTGGAAATCTACAGATAGACCCGGGAACAACGATGACTTCACTGGAAAACATGCAGGCGGTGCTGAATAATTTTTCATATGAAAGCTTGAATGAGGAAAATAAATTGACCTATGATGTATTTGCCAGTTTCCTCGAAACTTCTGTGAAGGGGGCATCTTTTGGGCTTTATGCGGAGCCGCTGAGTACGGTGAGCGGAGTGCAGAGCCAGCTTCCAGTACTGCTGTCGGAGTACCAGCTTCTGGACAAAATGGATGTGGAGGAGTATCTGGATCTGATGAAAACGATACCGGAGTACGTGGATTCCCTGATGGCATTTGAACAGAAGAAAGCGGAAAATGAACTGTTCATGCCGGACTTTGAGCTGGACACGGTTCTGGAACAATGTCAGGCATTTCTGGATATGGGTGAGGAGAATTATCTGTATCAGACATTTGAAACGCGAATCAAGCAGGTTGACGGGCTGACGGAGACTGAGAGGGACGCGTACATACGCAGGCACGCTTCTATTATGGAAGGACAGATGTTCCCGGCATACCGGACACTGATGGAAAAAATGGAGGCTCTTCGCGGCAGTGGAAAGAACGAAAATGGACTCTGTTATTATCCGAACGGTACCGCTTATTATGAGTATTTAATTGAAAGACAGACAGGGTCATCCCTAAGCCGGCAGGAGATGCAGAATCTTACGGCGAAGCAGATGGCGGAGGATGTAGCTGCCATGCAGAAGATTATAGGGGAGCTGCAGCGCAGCAGCCAGGAGAATGCGCAGAGTCAAAAGGAAGAGCAGGAAAAGAACCAAAATCTAAAACTTGAAAATGAAGAACTTGCTGTAAATGCCACGGTGCTCAGTGAGAAAAAGATCGCTGAGATTGAAGGGGAACTAAGAGCTGACGAAAATCCGGAAAATGCGATTGCGATTCTTAATACTCTGGAGTCAAAGATTACGAATACATTTCCACAGGCACCAAAGGTGACCATGCGGGTAAAATATGTCTCTGAGGCCATGGAGGATCACTTGAGTCCGGCTTTTTACATGATTCCTGCCATTGACAATGTGAGCGAAAATGTAATTTATGTCAATCAGAAATACATGGAGGATTCTATTTCTCTGTTCACGACTCTGGCTCATGAAGGGTATCCGGGTCATTTGTACCAGACGGTTTATTTTGCCAATCAGAATCCTGACCCGCTCCGCAGTATTTTGGATTACGGTGGTTATGTGGAAGGCTGGGCAACTTATGCAGAAATGTGCTCCTATTATTTTTCCCCTTACAGCAAAGAGCAGGCGACGCTTCTTCAGAAGAATCAGTCGCTGATGCTGGGACTTTACGCGCTGGCAGATCTGGGGATTCATGGAGAAGGCTGGACATATCTGGATACGGTAAAATTTTTTAATATGTATGGAATAAAAGATGCGGATGCGATTGAAGACATTTTCCAGAGGATTGTCGGGGAGCCGGCAAATTATCTCAAATACTATATCGGATATGTCGAGTTTCTGGAAATTAAAAAAGAAATTATGGAGCAGGAGAAAGAGAATTTTACGCAGAAGGCATTCCATGAGGCGGTGTTGAAAACTGGTCCGGCACCATTTGATATTGTGGAAAACTATGCGAAAAAGGCGGTGAGTGCGGATGCTGAATAAGTTGTGGGCGGGAATGCTTCTCATTGGAATTATCTTCGCGGCATTGACAGGACGGATGGACGCCGTGACCAACGGAATGCTGGAAGCGGCGAAGGAGGCTGTGACGCTTAGTATCACCATGCTGGGGGTGATGTCCTTTTGGATGGGGATGATGGAAGTAGCAACAAAGGCAGGGCTTGTGCAGAGTGCGGCAAAAAAGATTGAGCCAGTCATCTGTTTCCTATTTCCTAATATTCCGGAGGGGCATAAGGCAAAGGATTATATTACGACTAATTTTATTGCCAACATTCTCGGTCTTGGGTGGGCGGCAACGCCCGCCGGACTGAGGGCCATGGAGGAGTTGGGGAAACTTGAGGAGGAGCGGGAAATTTCATATCGCGAGTGTGAGGACAGGAAGAGCAAAAAAAGGCCAGCTCTGGGAAAAGGGGCTGCAAGTGATGAGATGTGCACATTTTTAGTACTCAATATCTCGTCTTTGCAGTTGATTCCGGTAAATGTCATTGCTTACCGCAGCCAGTACGGAAGTGTGAGCCCCACCGCTATTGTGGGACCGGGGATTGTGGCAACGCTGGCGAGCACTTTGGTGGCTGTGGTGTTTTGCAAGATAATGTGCAGAAAGCAATAACTTCCTTTTCGGATGTCGCTGGAAAATATGAGAGCAGAGAGGGAAGTAACGGTGAAACAGGCAAAATAGGTAATTTACAAAAATTTTCTTTGACATTTTATCAAACATCACGTATAGTAATAACAAATAAGAGGGAGTAACCAACGCTCCAAGCGTTCGCAATGTCGTCAGTACGGTGCCCATGGCACCCGGTGTTGTGAGGATATGGTGAGACTTTTATTGCATAAGAGTATGCAATAGGGGTCTCTTTTTCTATATGCATAACACTTTTCAAAATGTAAATACTCAGACAAGGAGGACTTTTCAATGAAGGATTATTATCAGCAGTCAAGTAGTGAAGTGAAAAAAAGGGTAAATGGGTACGAGGATGCGATTACTGCGGAGGATGTGAAGCGGCACAAAGAGCAATATGGTGCAAATGAATTGGAAGAGGGCAAGAAAAAGAGCTGGGGGCAGATTTTTCTGGAACAGTTCAAGGACTTTCTGGTCATTATTCTGATTATTGCTGCGATTGTCTCCGGTCTTCTTGGAGACGGGGAAAGTGCAATCGTAATTCTAATCGTTATTACAATCAATGCGATTCTTGGAACGGTGCAGACGTTGAAAGCGGAGCAGTCATTAAACAGTTTGAAGCAGCTCTCCGGTCCGGAGGCAAAAGTGCTTCGTGACGGAAATGTAGTTCTTTTGCCAACGAAGGAGGTTACCGTTGGAGATACGATTCTTCTGGAAGCGGGAGATGTGATCCCGGCAGATGGACGAATTGTGGAAAACTACAGCCTGAAGGTGGATGAAAGTGCATTAACAGGTGAGAGTCTTGGTGTGGAGAAAAATGTGGAAGTCATCATGCAGGAGGTACCGCTTGGTGACCGTCTGAATATGGTGTATTCCGGAAGCTTTGTCACGTATGGACGGGGAAGTTTTGTTGTGACAGACATTGGAATGAAGACAGAGGTTGGAAAAATCGCATCGCTTTTAAAGTCTACTTCAGAGAAGAAGACACCGCTCCAGGTCAACCTGGATAAATTTGGACAGAAGCTTTCCATCATCATTCTAATTTTCTGTGGAATTCTATTTGGAGTAAGTATTTTCCGTGGTGAGAATATTGGAAATGCATTTTTATTTGCAGTCGCACTTGCAGTTGCGGCTATTCCGGAAGCACTCAGTTCGATTGTGACCATTGTACTTTCCTTTGGGACACAGAAGATGGCAAAGGAGCACGCAATTATCCGTAAGCTTCAGGCAGTGGAAGGTCTTGGAAGTGTATCCATTATCTGTTCAGACAAGACGGGAACGCTGACGCAGAATAAGATGACCGTAGAACAGTATTATATAGAAGGAAAAGAAATTCCGGCGGAGCAGATTGATCTTCAGGATGCAGCACAGAATCAGCTTTTGACCTACAGCATCCTCTGTAATGATTCGACAAATAAGGAAGGTGTGGAAATTGGAGATCCCACTGAAACGGCACTGATTAATCTGGGCAGCAAGCTTGGACTGGGAGCAGAGAGCATCAGAGAACAGTATCCGAGACAGGAGGAGATTCCATTTGACAGCGACAGAAAACTTATGACAACGGTACATGAGATTAACGGAAAACGCCTGATGATTGTAAAGGGCGCGGTGGATGTGCTGACGGAGCGGATGACGAAGATCCAGAAAGAAGCTGGGAATCAGCAGGAAGTGAGCCATAAGAAAGAAATCTGCGAGATGACGGCGGAAGATATCGCTGCAATCAAACAGCAGAATCAGCATTTTTCTGAAGAAGGACTTCGCGTGCTTGCTTTTGCATATAAGGAAGTGGAAAATGGCTATGTGCCAGAGATCTCAGATGAGGATGACCTCATTTTCCTGGGATTGATTTCCATGATGGACCCACCGCGGGAGGAATCGGCAGCAGCTGTTGCAGAATGTATCCGGGCGGGGATTAAGCCGATTATGATCACCGGGGACCACAAGGTGACTGCGGCGGCCATTGCAAAGCGGATTGGTATTTTGAAGGAGATGTCAGAGGCATGTGAGGGTGCGGACATTGATGGATTGTCTGATGAGGAACTGAAAAGCTTTGTAGAAGGAATTTCCGTTTATGCCAGAGTATCACCGGAACATAAGATCCGGATTGTCCGGGCATGGCAGGAAAAGGGAAATATCGTTTCAATGACTGGGGATGGCGTCAATGACGCTCCAGCACTGAAGCAGGCAGATATTGGAGTGGCAATGGGCATCACGGGAACGGAGGTTTCAAAGGATGCTGCGGCTATGATTCTTACAGATGATAATTTTGCAACGATTATCAAAGCAGTGGAAAACGGGCGAAATGTATATAAGAACATCAAGAATTCTATTCAGTTCCTGCTCTCTGGTAACTTCGGCGCGATACTTGCGGTTCTTTATGCGTCTCTCGCCGGGCTTCCGGTTCCATTTGCCCCGGTACATTTGTTGTTCATCAACCTTCTGACAGACAGTCTGCCAGCGATTGCCCTTGGACTGGAACCCCACACCAAGGCAGTGATGGAGGAGAAACCGCGTCCGATGAACGAGTCCATTCTGACCAGAGATTTCCTTACGAAAATCGGAACAGAAGGTCTGGTCATTGCGGCAATGACAGTGGCAGGATTTTTGATTGGTTATCACAGCGGCGGGTCAGCACTTGGCAGCACCTTCGCATTTGGAACACTTTGTCTTTCGAGACTGGTTCACGGATTCAACTGTAAATCAGACCGACCAGTTGTTTTTACGAAAAGAATGTGGAATAATGTATACTTGATTGGTGCATTTATGATAGGATTAGTATTGATTACAGGCGTACTGATGATACCTGCACTCCACGGCGTATTTAAGGTTGTGACACTGTCATTTGGTCAACTGCTGATTGTATACGGATTGGCGTTTGCAAACCTGCCGATTATACAGGTGATGAAACTGATTAAAACGAAAATTAAGCGATAGTCAGGATCAGCATCACATGTAAGGAACCATTCATGAGAATCCGGACTGTGTTCGAACGGAATGTGCGTAGGTAATACCTCCTGCGGAGGCATCATAAATAGTGATTCAGAAAAAGAATGGAGAAATGATAAAGTATGGAAGTAACACAGATGACAATTAAAAAGCTGCGTGGTCTGATTGTGTTCACGCTGCTGATTATGGTAGGATTGTGGAAATTTGATATTGTTCTGGGAGTACTGGGATTTATGTGGGGGATTTTCTTCCCGTTCATTCTTGGCGGTGCCATAGCATTTATTTTGAATGTTATTATGAGCTCTTTGGAGAAGAGGCTGTTTGGAGAAGACAGGGAAAAGTATGGGAAAAGGAAGAAAAAGTTTGCAAGACCGGTGAGTCTTCTGCTCACGATTCTGATTGTACTGGGAATCATCGCACTTGTTATCTTTGTTGTGATGCCACAGCTGGTTCGTACATTTTCAAGTCTGGGAGAAAGTATTGCGGTATTTATCCCGCGGCTGCAGTTATGGATACAGGATTTTACACATAATAATAAAGATATTATGAAACTTGTGAACCAGATGCAATTCAGTACAGAAAAGGTGACCCAGTGGATGTTCTCCTTTGTGGGAACCGGAGCCGGAAATGTGATGAATACTACATTTGCAGCGGCTAAGAGCCTTGTAAGTGGCATTACGACTTTCTTTATCGCATGCTCTTTCGCGTGTTATGTGCTGATTCAGAAGGAAAAGCTTCATGTGCAGATACGAAAGGTGATTTTTGCGTTCGTTCCAAAGGGGAAGGCGGAAGCTATCCTGGAAATCTGTTCGCTGACCTATAAGACATTTTCAAATTTCCTTACAGGACAGTGTCTGGAGGCGTTGATTCTTGGAAGCATGTTCATGGTCACCATGACTGTGATCAAGATGCCATATGCACTGCTGGTGGGAGTTCTGATTGCATTTACAGCACTGATACCAATATTTGGAGCTTTCATCGGATGTGCGGTGGGAACATTCCTGATTTTTATCATCAGCCCACAGCAGGCAGTGATGTTTGTGATTATGTTTCTGGTTCTTCAACAGATTGAGGGAAACTTTATCTATCCGCATGTGGTTGGCAATTCGGTAGGACTTCCGTCTATCTGGGTTCTGGCAGCAGTCAGCGTTGGTGGAAATCTTATGGGAATTGTAGGAATGCTGATTTTTATTCCAATCGTATCTGTGGTTTATGCACTGTTCCGTGAGGTAGTTCTGTTGAATCTCCGAAAACGGAAAATCAAGAAGGTGACTGCCATGGAGGTAGAAGAGTATTCAGATGAAGAAGTGGAGCAGATGGAGATTCAGTTTTTGAAGGAACATCAGTCTTAGAAAGTGCAAAGAGCTCTTACACTTTAGATGGAGAAAAAGACTTTATAATAGAGGTTCATAATAGAAAGTATAAAGCAGTTCTTACGCCTTGACTTTCGCGCTCGACTGTGCTACGATTTTTGATAGCAATATAGTAAACGCTGTGACGAAAAGAGTATGTCAAAGGACATTTTACAGAGAATTCCCGGGGAATGTTTTCGTATGCCGTTCGGCTGATGGCCAATGGAATTTCATACGAGAGTTGCTTATAGTAACTGGTTATTTCCACGCTGAGAGGGATGGATGAAGAGTGACAGAAGATGGATTCTGAGCGGTGCGGCTGAGCAGGTGCTACTGGTATGATTATGGATCCATGGGCAGGCAGAGTGTTGATGTAATATAAACTGTGTTTGTGTGTCTCTGTCAACATTCCGGATTTTCAGTACAGAACTTGTAAGGCAGCAAAGGGAGCGCCCTTTATAGCGACAGGGTATCAGTACATGTGAGTGCGGGTACTCATTGAGGTTCATGCTGCGAGGCATGGATGAATAGAAGTGGTAACACGACATTGTCGTCTTCTCTGATTTTAGGATTAGAGAAGACTTTTTTTTGCCAAGCATGCAAGTAAAAGCCCGGTGGACCTTTACTTGTTGTTTGTATTTAAGAAAGGAAGAGAGAAAATGGATAAGAAAAAGTATTATATAACAACAGCTATTGCATACACATCAGGTAAACCACATATTGGAAATACCTACGAGATCGTACTTGCAGATGCAATCGCAAGATACAAGAGAAGCCAGGGGTTTGATGTATTTTTCCAGACCGGAACAGATGAGCATGGTCAGAAGATTGAGATGAAGTCTGAGGAAGCTGGAGTGACACCGAAGGAATTTGTAGATGATGTGGCGGGAACAATCAAGAACATCTGGGATCTTATGAACACTTCTTATGATAAGTTTATCCGCACGACAGACGCAGACCACGAGGCTCAGGTCCAGAAGATATTCAAGAAATTATATGACCAGGGAGACATTTATAAAGGACATTATGAGGGACTTTACTGTACCCCATGCGAGTCATTTTTCACAGAATCACAGCTGGTAGATGGCAAATGTCCTGACTGTGGACGTGAGGTTCAACCGGCTCAGGAGGAAGCATATTTCTTCAAGATGAGCAAGTATGCGGATCGCTTGATTGCGTATATCAATGAGCATCCAGAATTTATCCAGCCAGTGGCGCGTAAGAATGAGATGATGAACAACTTCCTTCTTCCGGGACTTCAGGATCTGTGTGTATCCAGAACTTCATTTAGCTGGGGAATTCCAGTAGATTTCGATCCGAAGCATGTAGTCTATGTGTGGTTGGATGCACTGACCAACTACATTACCGGAATCGGGTATGACTGCAATGGAAACAGTACGGAATTATTTAACAAAAACTGGCCGGCTGATCTGCATTTGATTGGAAAAGATATTATCCGTTTTCATACCATTTACTGGCCAATCTTCTTGATGGCACTGGATCTTCCACTCCCGAAACAGGTATTTGGGCATCCGTGGCTTCTTCAGGGCGATGGTAAGATGAGCAAGTCCAAGGGAAATGTACTCTATGCAGATGAGTTGGTAGATTTCTTTGGCGTGGATGCGGTGCGTTATTTCGTACTTCATGAGATGCCGTTTGAAAATGATGGCGTGATTTCCTGGGAACTCATGGTAGAGCGTATGAATTCAGACCTTGCGAATACGCTGGGCAACCTTGTCAACCGTACTGTTTCTATGACAAATAAATATTTTGACGGTATCGTAATGAATAAGGGTGTCACAGGAGATCAGGCGGATATTGATGCAGATCTTAAGAGAACTGTGAAAGAAGCAGCAGAAAAAGTAGATAAGAAAATGGACGATCTTCGTGTGGCAGACGCAATCACCGAGATCTTCAACCTGTTCAAACGCTGCAACAAATATATCGATGAGACAACACCATGGGTACTTGCCAAGGACGAGGCACAGAAAGATCGTCTGGAAACTGTACTCTGGAATCTGATTGAAAGCATTTCCGGTGGAGCGAAGCTGCTGGAATCCTTTATGCCTGAGACTTCTGAGAAGATTCTTGCACAGCTCGGCGGAGGTCATGTGACAGAGAAACCAGAGATTCTATTTGCAAGACAGGATCTGGAAGAGGTTCTCAAAAAAGTAGAAGAGCTTCACCCGGCAGTGGAGGAAGAGAAAGAGGAGGCAGGGGTCATTGACATCGAGGCGAAGCCGGAGATTACCTTTGATGATTTTGGAAAAATGCAGTTTCAGGTAGGCGAGATCATCTCTTGTGAGGAAGTGAAAAAGTCAAAAAAACTTCTTTGTTCTCAAGTGCGTGTTGGAAGCCAGACTAAGCAGATTGTGTCTGGAATCAAGGCAAATTACTCTGCAGAAGAGATGGTAGGAAAGAAAGTTATGGTTCTTGTAAACTTAAAACCAGCGAAGCTTGCAGGAGTTTTATCAGAAGGAATGCTTCTCTGTGCAGAAGATGCAGAAGGGAATCTTGCACTGGTGGCTCCTGAGAAGGATATGCCGGCAGGGGCTGAAATCTGCTAGTGTGCTGATAATAGACACTTGTCTTTGGCATGTGGATTGTTCTAAACAGACAAAAGATGTTATGAGAAGCGGACATGTGTATTCCGGGTGTCTGCATGCCTAAGATAGAAAAATAATTGTATAAAAATGTCTGAAAAGAATATGCAATTTTTATGCATATTCTTTTTTTATTCTAGATATTGTGTTTTTATTCCCATTTATATGGTTTTTCTATACAATAAATAGAATGAATAATCAGACAACTAATACAATAATTATAAAGAAAGTATTAATTATGAAAAAAAGTAAAAATAGTGTTGACAAATTAAAATGTCAATGCTATTATTAGCTTAACAAAAAGATATATCGAATTCAAAGATAAATCTTATTAAACTTATTAAAGGAAAAAATTCAGAAAGAAGAATGAGCTGGGAATTGGGAGTTGAAGAAAAATTAAATTAAGAAGGAGAATCCAGATAAGATGTAGCCATAAGAATTCAGACATCGTTTGAATCGGATGCATAGGAGTGATATCTCAAAAGGGTGTTACAAGTTGGTGAAAGATTTACGAGACGAGAAATCGTGAATTATGAAAAAGCCTGGAAGAACCGGATGATTTAGACTTCAACATGAAATTAAAAGAATAAGAATTCCAATCAATTTTTAACTACTGAATTTAAAGAGGATTTAATAAGTAATCAGCAGAAAGAGAGGAATAGTCCAATGGATGGAGAAGAGCTAACAATTCAATATGTGAGTGGTATGACAAGTGAATATTCCTGTAATAAGGCCTTTACCAATAACTAGTCCAGCAGCAATATAAAGGATTAATCGGAGGGTAAGAAGCTGGATCGAAAGATTCAAACATTTGTGTACATATTGAAATAATAATACCACAGTAATCATGGTTTTAGAAAATGTGCAAAGAAACATAACCTAAAATGTTATCTTATGGGAGGAATACATCAAAGGTATAGAAGAAATGGTTCTGAGGTGAAGGAGTACCGTAAAGGTATTGCAAGGTGTAGGAATCATAGGAGGAATACCCGAGGAATGTATCCAGAGAGATGAGAATAATATCCAAAATAGAATATCGAAACTGATATCAGAGATGTCGAAATATGTGACACTTTCAAAGAAAGTATTACCTGCGTACGTTCCGTTGGAACGAAGTTTGAATTCTTATGGATGTGCTCGGACGCTGACAGATGTGGAAGATAGGTGTTAGTGACCATAGGTTACAAAAATAAAATAAATATAATGGAAACATTATAGAAAAGGCCTTACAGGAATAAAAGAATAGATGTACTCCGATATAAAATAGAGAGGTAGAAAAATTGAATAATAATGAATAGACACCTGCAAAAGTGAGAAATCAGTTTTGCAGGTGTTTTTAATGTAATAGGAAAGTTTTCTGAACTTTCCTATTACATTAAAACCCTCCGGGGGATGCGCACTACGCACAAATGGAAGACGATCGCTGAGGTGACCGCGCTTCGGCGAGAGAGTTTCGCTTGCGAAACTCTTTGTTCTATATAAAATCTTAATGAAGATGCTGTAATTTAGATGGTCAAGTTTTGACAATAGGGTGCCTATATGATACACTATATAAGTAAAACTGTTTAAAAATAGGCAGTTGTATTTTCGGAAGATATAAAAAGAAATACCGTTAAGATTTAGTAAAATACAATACGAGGTGAGTACAGTGGATAAGTACGAGTATAAACTAAAGACAGAACAGATGCTTGAATTTATGGATGATGAATCGTATGATAAAGCAGCTGAGATTGCGGATACTATAGATTGGCGCCGTGTTAGGAATGCGACAATGCTATCCTCCGTGAGTGACATATATGATATGAACGGGGACTTTCAGAAAAGCTACGATGTGCTGAGCATTGCATATGAGAGAGCATCTGGTGGAAGGAAGGTTGTGTATCGGCTGGGAACACTGGCTCTGAAGCTTGGAGATATTGACTCAGCACTCGGATATTATGAGCAATTTATGCAGATAGCTCCCAAGGATCCGAATCAGCACATTTTGAAGTATAAGATTCTGCGTGCACAGAGAGCTCCGGTGGAAGAGCAGGTTGAAGCACTGGAAGAATTCAAGAAGGCAGAATATATTGAAAAATGGGCATATGAGCTGGCAAAATTATACGAAGAAGCTGGTATGACAACAGAATGCCTGGATGAATGCGATGATTTGATTCTGTGGTTTAGCGAGGGCAAATATGTTTATCAGGCGATGGAATTAAAGATGCAGTACAAACCGCTGACTCCGTCGCAGCAGGAGAAGTATGATAACCGTGATCCAAAGATTGAGATGGATAAGAAAAGGCCTGCATACAATAAGCCAGAAAAAGCGGTTGAAGCAGCTATGGCAACAGTGAAGGAAGTTACTTCAAGAGAAATTAATTCATCTAATGGACAGGGTGGAACTCGATTGGGTGATACGACTACACTGGGAAGAGCGTTTCAGAATGTTGTGAAGAAAAAGGTTCCGACCAATGCGCCAACGATACGTCTTCCAGATGTAGAGCTGGAAATCAAGCGAAGAGAAATGATCAAGCAGGAAGAGCTCGAAGCAGCCAGACAACAAAGGATTGCAGAAGCTAAGGTTTTAGAAGCAGCCAAGGAAGAACAGGCTGCAAAAGAAGCAAAAGAGAGGGAACAGGATGAGGCAAATGATATTCCTGTTGAGCAATCAGAACAAGAGACGGAAGCTGTTGAGCAGCCAGTAGTCTCAGATATGAAAGAAGAGGATGACGGCCAAATGAGTATGGAAGATGTTTTAACTGATTGGGAAAAGACAAGTGCACAGAAGAAAGAGAAGGCAGAGCAGTCTATTTCTGCCGCTGTGGGCGATGTGCCGACAATTTTACCAGATGATATTCAGAGGTTGATTGATGAGATTGAGGGAATTACACCGGAGACTCATGCAACTGAGGCTGTACGTGAGCCAATTTCCCCGATTGCCAGGGAGGATTCAGTCGATAAGGGTGCCGTGGCAGATGATTTGAGAATGGAGAATCTTCCGTCTGTTGACGAAGATGTCGAATATGAGGATGAAGAGCTAGAAGATGGTGAGTACGAGGAAGAAGAGCTAGAAGATGAAGAGTACGAGGAAGAAGAGTTAGAAGACGAAGAGTACGAGGAAGAAGAGTTAGAAGACGAAGAGTACGAGGAAGAAGAGTTAGAAGACGAAGAATACGAGGAAGAAGAGTTAGAAGACGAAGAGTACGAGGAAGAAGAGTTAGAAGACGAAGAGTACGAGGAAGAAGAGTTAGAAGACGAAGAGTACGAGGAAGAAGAGTTAGAAGACGAAGAGTACGAGGAAGAAGAGT
>JAQVCP010000070.1:12900-16796 GCA_028689735.1 Hespellia sp.
GAAGAGTTAGAAGACGAAGAGTACGAGGAAGAAGAGTTAGAAGACGAAGAGTACGAGGAAGAAGAGTTAGAAGACGAAGAGTACGAGGAAGAAGAGTTAGAAGACGAAGAGTACGAGGAAGAAGAGTACGAAGACGAGGAGTACGAGGAAGAAGAGTTAGAAGACGAAGAGTACGAGGAAGAAGAGTTAGAAGACGAAGAGTACGAGGAAGAAGAGTTAGAAGACGAAGAGTACGAGGAAGAAGAGTTAGAAGACGAAGAGTACGAAGACGAAGAGTACGAAGATGAAGAGTACGAAGACGATGAGTATGAGGATGAGTACGCGGATGATGAGGACTTAGATTCACTTCCGGAGATTGATGATAGAGAAATCCCGGATCCAGAAGATGATTTTCCAAATCTGTTACAGCAGACAACGCCACTTAGCAGAAAAGAAACTGCAAAGATGATTGCTACAGGTAAGACGGCACCACTTCCGATGGACGAGATTTCGGATGCGCTTTCTATGTCAGATACAGGATTTATTGTACATGGAAGATATGATCTTGAAACACAGAGCGGCATTGGAACAAGGGCTGGACTTACAGAAGAGCAGAAGAAGCTATTCTCTTACTTTGTTCCGGTTCGTGGTATGAGCGAACAGCTTGTAGATGTCCTTGAGCAGGATAAGAACTGTACAAACAGACGTGGAACCTCCTGCACAGGAAATCTTCTTATCATTGGAAGAAAAGGTTCTGGTAAAACAGTTCTGGCTGTTGATGTTGTAAAAGCGATTCAGAAGCAGAGACATATCAAACAGGGAAAGGTTGCGATTGTAACGGGAGATTCCCTGAACCGTAAGAAAGTCGGAGATATCATAGCGAAGCTGCGTGGCGGAGCACTGATCATTGAAAAAGCCGGCAAGTTGAATGAGAAGACGGTTGCAAGACTGAATAAGGCGATGGAGAAAGATACAGGAGAATTGTTGATTGTCCTGGAAGAGCAGAGAAAGCCACTTGACAGACTCTTGACCTCCAATAGAGAGTTCAGACGGAAATTTACCTCCAGACTGGAAGTACCGATTTTTATTAATGATGAGCTCGTAACATTTGGACAGACCTACGCAAAGGAGAACGGTTATCGAATTGATGAAATGGGTATCCTTGCACTTTATAGCAGAATTGATGCACTTCAGAGAGAGGATCATGCCGTTACAGTTGCAGAAGTAAAGGAAATTATGGATGAGGCTCAGGAACATTCACAGAAAGTATCTGCTAAAAAGTTAGTGAAACGTGTATTTGGTAAGAGCACGGATGATACAGATAGAATTATTCTTTCTGAAAAGGATTTTAATATTTAGATTTTACTTATAAGATGAGAAAAGAAGGTACATTGACAGGTACCTTCTTTTTTATTGAATATAATGTGCTGCTCGCAAAGCGTACAGGGCATTGTTGTCCAGGAGAGCTCTCCGAACATTTCCTGGAGGTAATACCTGCGATGCATTTAAGATGCGCCCAATGCGCCCAATGCGCCAAGAAAGTTGTGGCTGCACATGGGGATTGAAGGCGCGATAGCATGCAAAATCACTGCCTGTGGAAAGTATTTTCGTTGCTTAAATTGTATCGTGCAAATTGGGTATGATTTGTGCAGTTTTTTCTGGAGTGGTGATATTTACTCCTTTTCTTTTGTGCAAAACTAACGTATAATATAATCTATAAGAAGTTGCAAAATGAGTTGTGAGGTGGATTTATGGCAACAAAAAAAACAAGTGCTGCGACAAACAGACAAACAGTGAAAAATGAGGGAAAAAAGATGGCAGTAACTAAGAACGCAGAGACAACAAAAAAGACAGAAAAGAAAAAATTGGAATCTTATGAGATTGGTGAATTAGATCATTACCTATTCGGACAGGGTAATCATTATGAGATTTATAAAAAGCTTGGAGCACACAAGGTGAAGAAAGGCAGTCAGGAAGGCGTTTACTTTGCGGTATGGGCACCACATGCTCAGAGTGTGTCTGTGGTTGGTGAATTTAATGAGTGGGCGGTTGAGATGAATGTCATGGAACGACAGGAACCTCTTGGAATCTATACCTGCTTCGTGCCGGAGGCGCGTCTTGGAGATATGTATAAGTACTGTATAGAGACGTATTCTGGAAAATTGATATTCAAAGCGGATCCATTTGCCAATTATTCAGAATTAAGACCTGGCAATGCTTCCCGAATTACGGATATCAGTCATTTGAAGTGGTCTGACGAGGCGTGGCTGACAGCACGCGAGACCTGGGAAGAAGAAAAGAACCCGATGTCTATCTATGAAGTACATATGGGATCATGGAGGATGCATCCTGGCGAGGAAGAAGAACGATTCTATACATATAGAGAATTTGCGAAGGTGGCAGTTGAGTATATGCATGAGATGGGTTATACCCATATTGAGCTGATGGGAATTGCAGAGTATCCATTTGATGGATCCTGGGGATATCAGGTGACTGGTTATTATGCTCCGACAGCAAGGTATGGAACGCCGGAAGATTTCGCCTATATGATCAATTATTTTCATAGACATAAGATTGGTGTTATTTTGGACTGGGTGCCGGCGCATTTTCCAAAGGATGCTCATGGTCTTGCTGATTTTGACGGAACTCCGATCTTTGAGTATCCTGATCCGAAGAAGGGGGAGCACCCTGACTGGGGGACGAAGGTATTTAACTATGAGAAGCCAGAGGTGAAGAACTTCCTGATTGCGAATGCGCTGTTCTGGATTGAACATTTTCATGTAGATGGACTTCGTGTGGATGCGGTTGCGTCCATGCTGTATCTGGATTATGGAAGACAAGATGGACAATGGATTCCTAATAAATACGGCGGAAATGAAAACCTCGAGGCAATTGAGTTTTTTAAACATCTGAATTCTGTGGTTCTTGGAAGGAATCAAGGGGCACTTATGATTGCAGAGGAATCGACAGCGTGGCCGAAGGTTACCGGTGATCCGGAGGAGGATGGACTTGGATTCTCCTTAAAATGGAACATGGGGTGGATGCATGATTTTACAGAGTATATGAAACTGGATCCACTATTTAGGAAGAACTCACATTATCAGATGACATTTTCTATGGAATATGCGTATGCGGAGCACTATATTTTGGTACTTTCCCATGATGAGGTGGTACATTTGAAGTGTTCTATGATTAATAAGATGCCGGGATTAGGTGCGGACAAGTTCAAGAATCTTAAGGCAGGGTATGCATTTATGATGTGTCACCCGGGTAAGAAGCTTTTGTTCATGGGTCAGGATTTCGGACAGCTTCGTGAATGGAGCGAGGAGCGTGAGCTCGACTGGTTTTTGTTGGAAGAGAAGGAGCACCAGGAGCTGAAGTTATTTACTTCAGATCTTCTGAAGCTTTACCGGACGAAGAAGGCTCTTTATGAATGTGATGATGACCCGAATGGATTTACGTGGGTCAACAAGGACGATACATTTAGAAGTATTTTCAGCTTTATCCGGACATCAGCTGACGGTAAGAAGAATCTCTTGTTTGTTGGAAATTTCACGCCAGTGGCGAGGGACGATTACCGGGTGGGTGTTCCTAGAAGAAAGCAGTATAAGTTGATTCTGAACAGTGATGATAAGAAATATGGTGGAGATGGCAGGCGCAGACCTGAGGTTTATAAGGCTGTGAAGAAGGAATGGGATGGAATGCCGTATTCTTTTGCTTATAAGCTGCCGGCATATGGAATTGCTATTTTTGAATTCTAGATTTACGATAAAAAAGGGGTTGTTGCACGATGAACTGCTTCCCGTCAAGTAGACAATTAAAAAAATATAAAGTTTTTCTATCCGGCAGAATAAATCTGCCGGATATTTTTATGCTGCTTTTGAATACGATTCATGTTTCTCCATCGGTGTTAACAC
>JAQVCP010000152.1 GCA_028689735.1 Hespellia sp.
AATATAGCAGTTTACGCTGCGTCAAAGTCAAGGGGGGAGCGTCATTTTTTTATCTGCTAATATCCGTTTTGACTTTGGGAAAAAGATACAATTATTGTAATATGAATGAATTAAACGTATAATAAAAGAAGTGGTATATTCTGAATTATGGTATAAGCTCACACAAACGTCAAGCTGTTGCGCTTAATCTTGTGAAATGAGAGTATTTTTTGTGATGGATTTTTAGAATGAGATTGGACGATAAAGGTTTTGGGAAAGAATGGGGAGAAAATTGGAAAATGAAATATAGTTTTCAGTAAAAATTACATACATTTTACAAAGATATGCATTAGATTTGCTCTAAATAAATTACAATGATTTTTTCAGAGGAAACACAAAAAGCAAATAGCTGGAGGATTGTAATTATGAAGTTCAAACTAACGAAACTTGAAAAAAGCTGGATCTTGTATGATGTCGGTAATTCGGCATTTATATTGCTTGTATCTACGATTATGCCCATATACTTTAATTATCTTGCAGAAAAGGTTGGGCTCTCATCGGTCAATTATCTGGCATACTGGGGATACGCCGCATCTGTTACGACCATCATCGTTGCTTTTCTTGGACCAATCCTTGGCACGATTGCTGATACGAAGGGATTTAAGAAGCCAATTTTTTCCGTGACTCTGCTGATTGGTGCGGTGGGGTGTATGGCGCTTGGATTTGCAAGACAGTGGCTGATATTTCTTGGGATTTTTGTCATTGCAAAATGTGGGTTTTCCGCAAGTCTGATTTTTTATGATTCGATGCTCGGTGATGTGACAAGCAAAGAACGGCTGGATAATATTTCTTCCCAGGGGTTTGCGTGGGGATATATTGGAAGCTGTGTTCCGTTTATCGCCTGTCTTGGCCTTGTACTTGGCTCCGGTGCCCTTGGACTTTCTATGGAAATCTCAATGGGTCTTGCATTTGCAATCGTAGCCTTATGGTGGCTGGCAATGGCACTTCCGCTCTTGAAAAATTATAAACAAAAATCATACGTAGAGAAGAAGCCACATGCGGTAAGGGAAAGCTTTCTCAGATTAGGAAAATTATTTTCCAATGTGAAAAAGGAAAAGAAAGTTTTTTTGTTTTTACTTGCGTTTTTCTTTTACATTGATGGAGTTTATACTATTATTGATATGGCTACTGCATATGGAACAGCTCTGGGATTGGACAGCAGCGGACTTTTGCTGGCACTTTTGGCAACGCAGATCGTAGCGTTTCCATTTGCAATCCTCTTTGGAAGGCTGTCCGATAAATATGACACAACGAAGCTTATTACGCTGTGTATTTGTGCCTACCTTGGAATTGCAATTTTTGCGGTCTTTCTCAAATCACAGTGGCAGTTCTGGGTACTTGCTGTTCTGGTGGGAATGTTCCAGGGAGGAATTCAGGCACTGTCCCGATCCTATTTCACAAAAATCATACCGGCAGACCGCTCGGGCGAATATTTCGGACTTCTTGATATTTGCGGAAAGGGGGCATCTTTTGTCGGAACTGCGGTGGTCAGTATTGCTTCACAGATTTCGGGAAGTGTGAACATTGGTGTTGGAATGATCGGAGTCTTATTCGTGATTGGAATTATCATTTTCAGAATTGCAGCGGCCCAGCAGGATGAGCCAGAAGCCAATATGGATGCATTGGAAAATGCAGATTTGTAGTGCGCCGGGATGTTGTTATTGCATCATTGCAGTTTAGAAGGAAGTTGTGGCATAATAAGAAAATCTGCTATGACATATATTAAAAAAATTAAAACAGAAGGAGAAAGCTATGATACACAAAAAATTAAAACCGTTTCCAAAAGATTTCTTATGGGGAGCTTCTACATCAGCATATCAGGTGGAGGGAGCGAATCTTACTGATGGCAAAGGACCTTCCTGCCAGGATGTGAAGAAGGTTCCGGAGGGGACCTCCGAACTGGATGTGTGTGCGGATCAGTATCATCATTATAAAGAAGATGTTGCCCTGATGGCAGAGATGGGATTTAAGACCTACCGCTTTTCTATTTCATGGTCCCGCCTGCTTCCAAAGGGAACCGGAGAGGTCAACCCGTTGGGGATCGAATATTATAATAATCTGATTGACGAATGTCTGAAGTATGGCATTGAGCCGTTGGTTACTATGTACCATTTTGATATTCCGGCAGCACTGGATGAAATTGGCGGCTGGGGTAATCGAAAGACGATTGACTGCTTTGTAGAGTTTGCAAAGCTCATGTTTGAGAATTACGGTGACCGTGTGAAGTACTGGCTGACCATCAATGAGCAGAATATGCTGACTCTGGTCGGACCACTGATCGGTACCTTCAATGCACCGAAGGACTGCACCAACGTGACAAAGGAATTGTATCAGCAGAATCATCACATGCTGGTGGCTCAGGCAAAAGCGATGGCACTTTGTCATGAAATGCTGCCAAATGCAAAGATTGGTCCTGCTCCCAATATTTCTCTGGTATATCCTGCAAGCTGTAAACCGGAGGACACACTTGCGGCACAGAACTTCAATGCAGTGAGAAACTGGCTGTATCTGGACATGGCAGTTTATGGAGTTTACAACAGTCTGGCATGGGCATACATGGAAGAACACGATGCTGTACCGGAATTTGCACCGGGAGATGAGGAAATCTTAAAGAGCGGACATCCGGACTTTATCGGATTCAACTATTATAATACATCAACCGTAGAATTTGCTGCCGCAGACATGGCAGTTGACGGCGGCCAGAGTGACCAGCAGAATGGAGGCGTGGAGCCTGGATTTTTCAAAGGCTTTGCCAATCCGAATCTGCCGCGAACAGAGTTTGGCTGGGAAATCGATCCCATGGGATTCCGTGCCACAATCCGCGAGATGTACTCCCGATACCGTCTGCCTATGGTGATTACCGAGAATGGGCTAGGTGCGTATGATAAGCTTGAGGATGGCAAGATTCATGACCCGTACAGAATCGAATATCTGAGAAAGCATATCGAGCAGATGCAGCTTGCAATCACAGACGGCGCAGAGATGATGGGATACTGTCCATGGTCTGCAATTGACTTGATTTCTACACATGAAGGTATGGTAAAGCGTTATGGTTTCATTTATGTGGACAGGGAAGAATTTGATGTGAAGAACTGTGACCGATACCGTAAGGATTCTTTTTTCTGGTATAAGAAGGTCATTGAGACAAATGGTGAAGACTTAGCTGACTAAGGAATGAAGCAACAAAAGAAATCTGATAAAGTATTATAAAAACACCGATGAAAGTAGAGCGTGAACTTTCATCGGTGTTTTTATCGTCTTTAAGCAGTCCGAATCTTCTTGTGCGAAGAGTACCAAGCAGCGAAGCGGATCATGAGTATCCACTTTATTGCAGGATAAGAAAATGATTGACGAGTATACGCATATAAGCGTATAATTGTCGTAGTAAGAAATATGGGAATACCATTGAAAAACAGTAAAAGATCGTGAGGAATTGTCATGGAATTACAGAAGATACGGGAAGAAAAGAAAATGACAAGGAAAGAATTGTCAGAACGCACTGGAATCAGTTTCCGCTCGATTC
>JAQVCP010000071.1 GCA_028689735.1 Hespellia sp.
AATCAGGTAACTGTGGAAGTGGTAAAGGAGGATTAAGGACATGAAAAAAGAAATCATTTGTACGATTTGTCCGATGGGATGTCATATAACGGTAGAAGGTGAAAATGATACAGTCACATCAATCACTGGAAATACATGCAAAAGAGGAGAGCAGTATGCGTCAACGGAATTTGCACATCCGGTGAGAATACTTACCTCAACAATCAAGACGGACTGTGAAAAACATCCGCTGGTCGCAGTTCGCTCGGAGAAGCCTGTTCCCAAGGAAAAGATGATGGAGTGTATGGATGAAATACGCAAGTGCCGGGCAGCTACTCCGATTCATGTGTATGATGTTCTGATTGAAAATGTCTGTGGTACAGGCATTAACATTGTGGCAACCGGAAGTGTGGAATAAAACTGGATGAATTTGTGATAAAGTAAAGACGGAGCCGCTGTTTCTGATATAGACTGCTCCATAGGGGACTGCTGTATTTTCTGGTCCTGTATGGGGCAGACTAAAAGAAACAGCGACTCCGTCTTTTGGTGCCGGGAAAAGGTGTTATAGAGGTCAAGTTTGAATTTTTATGCAGATGATGTTGATAAAACTGAAAAAATACATTTTATATTGGTATAACGCTGTAAAAACATGTATAATACGAAGTGGAAAAGAAATGTTAATACAGAGGGGAAAAACATGATTTATATAATGTCAGATATACATGGAGATTGCACGCGGTTTCTCCATATGCTTGGGAAGATTGAATTTTCAAGACTTGATACGCTCTATATTCTGGGCGATGTGATAGACCGTGGGACGGAAAACTTAAAAATGCTTGATTACTGTATGGGAAGAAAGAATATCATCCTTCTAAAGGGGAACCACGAATATTTTCTTCAGCATATGTTTGAGGATGAGTCTTTCCGGCAGCAGTGGTGGGACTGGGATGGCGAAAACACCATTCGGGAGTTGGATAAGCTTTCCCGGACCAGAAAACAGGTTTACTATGAATACGTGAAGAGCCTTCCTTTATATGTAGAGCTGGAGATGGACCGTGAAAAGTTCTTCCTGACGCATTCCGGCTATGATGCTGATATGGAGCACGTGGTGAAGGATGGAGAGATTGTCTGCCTGGACACCATGCAGAAGCTAGAGGATGAACAGCATTATCTCTTGTCCTATGATCTTCATACGATGCCGGCATCTTTAAAGTTTGACCAGCGTTTTGTCGTGGGTCACCTTCCGACCATGTTCATAGAGTCAGGAAGACCAGGGAAGATTTACAGGCACACAACCTATATCGATGTCGACTGTGGAAACAGCAGTCGGGAAACTGGCGGCATGCTTGGATGTCTCTCCCTGGATACGATGCAGGAATGGTATCTTTGAAGTTCTGCGATGATTGTCAAGGGGTAAAACTTTATTAAATATTCCACAAAACGGAATAACAAAAAGCCATAATGAGAATTCTTAATCTAGAAGAAAATTATTCTAGATGACGGAGGATTCTGATTATGGCTTTTCATAAAGTAGAGATATGCGGAGTGAATACATCCACGCTGCCAACCCTGTCCAAGCAGGAACGTGAGGAACTTATGGTGCGGCTTAAGGAGGGGGATGAGGCAGCAAGAGAACGGTTTATCAAGGGGAATCTGAGACTGGTGCTTTCCATTATCAAGCGGTTCTCCAATTCTGATGAAAATGCAGACGACCTGTTCCAGATTGGCTGCATTGGGCTGATCAAAGCAATTGATAATTTTGATATCCATCTGGGAGTTCAGTTTTCGACCTATTCCTGCCCGATGATCATTGGAGAGATTAAGCGCTATCTCAGAGACAACAGCAGCATCCGAGTCAGCCGTTCTCTGAGGGATACAGCCTATAAGGCAATCTATGCCAGAGAAGGGTATGCAAAACTGCATATGAAAGAACCTACGATGCAGGAAATCGCGGACGAGCTTGGAATTGCTAAGGAGGAGATTGCCTATGCAATGGATGCAATCCAGATGCCAATGAGCCTTTATGAACCGGTATACACAAACGGTGGTGATACGCTTTATGTGATGGACCAGGTCAGTGATAAGAAGAATAAGGAAGAAAACTGGGTGGAGCAGTTGTCTCTGGAGGCGGCACTGGAACGCTTGAATGAGCGGGAAAGGCATATTATCAATCTGCGGTTCTTTGAGGGGAAGACACAGATGGAAGTGGCAAATATGATTGACATCTCCCAGGCACAGGTGAGCAGACTTGAGAAAAATGCATTGCATGCTATGAAACTGTACCTGGAAGGGTAAAAAAATTTTTAATTCCTGTTGAAATTTTAACAGCTTCATACTATGATAGGACTATAAAAAAGGAATGAAGGAGAGGGTAATGTATAAGGCATGTATATTTGACCTAGATGGGACATTGACAGATACTTTAGATTCCCTGGTGTTTTCTGTGAATGGAACCTTGCAGGAGATGAATCTGGATACAATCTCCCGAGAACAGTGCAGGACGTTTGTCGGCAATGGTGCGCGGGTGTTAATAGAGAAGTCACTGCAGGCGGTGGGCGCAGAACCGAAGGAGCGTATTGAAGAGGGGATGAAGATATATGGACGCATTTTTGATGAGAATTCCACATATCATGTAGTACCTTACGAAGGAATTACGCAGTTGCTTCTGTCATTAGAAAAAAAGGGAATAAAGCTCAGTGTACTTTCGAATAAACCGCACAAGCAGGCAGTGGATGTCGTAGAAGAGATTTTTGGGAAAGATACTTTTTCGTGGATTCAGGGGCAGAAAGAAGGGGTCCCGAGAAAACCGGACCCTGCTGCAGCATTGCAGATTGCCGGAGAGCTTGGAGCTGAGGCTGGGGAATGCCTGTATATCGGGGATTCCGAAGTAGATATCGCAACGGGAAGTGCAGCACAGATGAAGACGATTGGAGTTACCTGGGGATTCAGGGACAGAGAAGTGCTGGAAGAAGCCGGTGCACAGTATATGGTGGATGAACCACTGCAGATTCTTGATTTATTATAAGGAGGCAAAAGAAAATGAACGAATATGATGATGAATGTTTACAGGTTTTTTTGGCAAAGCAGGGTCAGTTATTTGACGAACCTGTTGCAGAGAATGAGGCGGCAGCAGAGGCATTTTTGGAAGATTGCCTGGCGGTCGTTCTGGATTCTATAGAAGAAGTGCGGGAGTACTTTGAGGAGAATGGTGCAGATGTAGAGGGGATGTCCTTGGATGAGCTGGAAGAGGCGTCAGAGGTCTTCGCGCTTCCAAGCGGAAGATATCTGGTGGTAGAGGGATAAGAATCTTACATAGCATGGAAGGTTTCTATAACTTTTCCAGACAACGAAAGAAAGCCGCGGCTCAATTAGCCACGGCTTTTTCTAATGCCTGGGAGATGGCATCTACGATGACCTGGGACGTGTAAGGATTCTCCTTCGGCAGGGATATATTTTCCAGAGACTGTGCCTGACAGACCTGCTGGGCAATGTCTTCCATTGCTGGCTGGATGAGCGGGTACATGGTGGTGATGGTTTCATCCAGATTAGAAAAGCGGATGGAGTTGATATGGTTCTCATCCACCGAGACCTCCACTTCAAGCGCATTGTTATTTAGTGTCAAAGTAGAGGTGTAGGTGCCCGGGGTATACTGCTTACCGGATGGGACATCGCCTTTGCCCGGGCGAAACATGACAGTGAGCAGTATGATGAGCAAAATAGCAAGTATAAAGAACACGGCTGTATAGATGATCTCCTTCATGTGCAGCACGACGATTTTTTTTGTTTTTGAACTCATAGGAACCTCCCACAAACTGACGATTAAGAGTGCAACCCTGGCAGCAAAGCTGCGTAAGGTCATGAGGAAGCCGAAAAGCGGATTCCGAGGATTCGCTTGACGACTGTTCTCTCTCTTTATAAGTGTATGAAAAAAACTGGAAATTATTCGCACCATTTGCGTGACAAAAGCAGAACCATCTTGTAAAATGAGTAAAGATATCAGGAAGTATGTGCAAAAGCTTCCACCTGAAAAAGTAATCAGGTATTTTTTCAGGTATATCGTTTGAACAAGGAGGAAGAATATGTATATTATTGTAGGGTTGGGGAATCCATCAAAGGAATATGAGGGAACAAGGCATAATGTTGGATTTGATGTGATTGATACGCTGGCAGATCAATATAATATAGATGTGACAACAAAGAAGCACCGTGCTTATATTGGAAAGGGAATTGTTGCCGGACAAAAAGTCATCCTGGCCAAGCCTCAGACCTTTATGAATCTGAGTGGAGAGAGTGTGAGGAGTCTTCTGGATTATTATAAGATAGACCCAGAAAATGAATTGATCATCATCTATGATGATGTAAGTCTGGATGTGGGCCAGCTGAGAATCCGTGCAAAGGGAAGCGCCGGTGGACACAATGGGATCAAAAGCATTATCTCCCATGTTGGTGGACAGGTGTTTTTGAGAATCAAAGTTGGCGTTGGGGAAAAACCCAAGAATTATGACCTTGCAGATTATGTGCTGGGACATTTTTCCAAGGGAGAGCGTGAGATGATGGAAGAAGGTTACCGCAATGCAGTCCATGCCATCGAACTGATGGTCAGCGATGAGACAGAGACTGCCATGAATGAATATAATCGGAAAAAGAAGGATGAAGGGAAATGATGCAGGCATTTTTTGCGCCCTTAAGGGAGCTGGCGGATTTTGAAGAAATCCAGAAAAAACGGATGAAAAAAAAGGGCCTGATGCAGCTGTCCGGCTGTAATGGCTCTCAGAAAACACATTTAATCTCTGCACTCAGCGATGGTTCTCCGTATAGAATCATCGCCTTTTCCAGTGATGAAAAGGCAAAAAAGGTGTGGGAGGAATATAAGTTTCTGACGAGCCGGGTCTATCTCTATCCGGCCAAGGATTTGCTGTTTTATCATGCGGACATCAAGGGAAAGTATCTGATTAAGGAGCGGATGGAAGCAATCCAGGCGATTATGGAAAAGCCGGAATCGGAGGAACTGACCATCATCACCACAATCGATGGTTTTATGGACGGGCTTCCGAATCTGGAAGAAATCAAAAAACACATTCTTCATATTGAAAATGGAGAGGCGGTGGATTTTGAAAAGCTTCAGAGAAAGCTGACGGCGGCAGGATATGACAGGGAGCCACAGGTGGAGGGACCGGGACAGTATGCAGTCCGTGGCGGGATTCTGGATATTTTTTCCTTGACGGAAGAGCTTCCAATCCGGATTGAGCTCTGGGGGGATGAGGTGGATTCCATTCGGAGCTTTGATGTGGAGAGCCAGCGTTCGGTAGAGAACATGGACAGTGTTACGGTGTATCCGGCTACCGATACCTTTGATCCGGAGAAAGAGGGAAAGGATGAAGGGGTGTCCTTTCTGGATTATTTCCCAGTGGAGGAATCCTTGTTATTTCTGGATGAACCGCTGCGTCTGGAGGAACGTGCCAGGGAAGTGGAGGAAGAATTCTTTACCAGCAAGGAGAACCGTGAGGAGAGGGAGAACCGTTCGGGACATATGGAAACAGAGCGGGAGCTTACAGTATATCCGGTGAAGAAAATCATAGAGAAGCTGAATCATATGTATTGTATTGGTCTGAGTATGCTGGAATCAAAATGTGGTGACTTCAAGGTGCGGGAGACCTACAACCTTCTGACGAAGGGCGTCAATCCCTACAATAACAGCTTTGAGATGCTGACCCGTGACTTAAAGCGTCTGAAGCGGGAAAAATACCGTGTGATTCTTCTGTCCGGTTCAAGAACCAGGGCAAAGCGTCTCGCTGAGGATCTGCGGGATTATGATCTGAGCAGCTTTTACAGCGAAGACATGGACCGGGAGGTGCAGCCGGGAGAGATTCTGGTGGCGTATGGACATGTAAGTGAAGGGTATGAGTATCCGATGCTGAAGTTCATGGTTATTTCCGAGACAGACATTTTCGGCAAGGACAAAAAGCGGAAGAAGCGTAAGATTTATGAGGGGCAGAAGATTCAGAGTTTTTCCGAATTGAAAGTGGGAGACTATGTGGTTCATGAAAATCACGGTCTTGGAGTCTATCAGGGAATTGAGAAAATCGAGGTCGATAAGGTGACCAAGGATTATATGAAGATTACCTATGCGGCAGGCGGGACGTTGTATATTCTGGCGACCCAGCTGGATCTGATTCAGAAATATGCCGGTTCCGATGCGAAAAAACCAAAACTTAACCGTCTTGGGGGACAGGAGTGGAGCAAGACCAAAAGCCGGGTAAAGGGCGCGGTTCAGGAGGTCGCGAGGGACCTGGTGGCTCTCTATGCCAACCGTCAGGAAAAGGAAGGCTTTGTATATGGACCAGATACTGTGTGGCAGCGGGAGTTTGAGGAAATGTTTCCGTTTGAGGAGACAGAAGATCAGTTGCTTGCCATTGAGGCGGCGAAGAAAGATATGGAGAGCCACAAAATCATGGACCGCCTGATTTGTGGCGACGTGGGATACGGCAAAACAGAAATTGCAATCCGTACGGCTTTCAAGGCAGTGCAGGAGAACAAGCAGGTAGTTTATCTGGTGCCGACCACGATTCTTGCGCAGCAGCATTACAATACCTTTGTGCAGCGCATGAGAGATTTTCCTGTGCGGGTAGATCTGCTCTGCCGGTTCCGCACAGCTGCGCAGCAGAAAAAGACCATTGAGGATCTAAAGAAAGGTCTGGTGGATATTGTCATTGGAACCCACCGTGTTCTTTCCGGGGATGTGCAGTTCAAGGATCTGGGTATGCTGATTATCGATGAGGAGCAGAGATTCGGAGTGCAGCACAAAGAGAAGATTAAGAAACTGAAGGAAAATGTGGATGTGATGACCCTGACAGCCACGCCGATACCGCGAACGCTTCATATGAGCCTGATTGGAATCCGTGATATGAGTGTGCTGGAAGAAGCACCCAACGAACGGATGCCGATTCAGACCTATGTTATGGAATATGATGACGAGATGGTGCGGGAGGCGATTGTCCGGGAACTGTCCCGGGAAGGACAGGTGTACTATGTCTATAACCGGGTACAGGATATCGCAGATATCACAGGTCGGATCCAGAAGCTGGTTCCAGAGGCGAATGTGGCATTTGCCCACGGACAGATGCGGGAGCATGAGTTGGAGCGCATTATGTATGACTTTATCAATGGTGATATCGATGTATTGGTATCTACAACCATTATTGAGACCGGGCTGGATATTTCCAATGTCAATACCATGATTATCCACGATGCTGACCGTCTGGGACTGTCCCAGCTCTATCAGCTCAGGGGACGGGTGGGAAGGTCCAACCGGATGGCCTATGCGTTTCTCCTTTATCGAAGAGATAAGCTGCTCAAGGAAGTGGCAGAGAAGCGTCTGGCGGCAATCCGCGAGTTTACAGATCTTGGTTCCGGTTTTAAGATTGCCATGCGGGATCTGGAAATCCGCGGGGCGGGAAATCTTTTGGGAGAGGCGCAGCATGGACACATGGAGGCGGTCGGGTATGACCTGTACTGTAAGATGCTCAATGCGGCAGTCAAGCATCTGAAGGGAGAAGCGGAGGAAGAATCTTACACGACTACCGTAGATCTGAATGTGGATGCATTTATCCCGCCATCCTATATTCCAAATGAATATCAGAAGCTGGATGTATACAAGCGGATTGCAGGCATCGAAAATGAAGAGGAGATGGAGGATATGCTGGAAGAGCTGATTGACCGTTTTGGGGATATCCCAAGGAAGGTTCAGCAACTCCTTCAGGTCGCAAACCTCAAAGCCCTCGCCCACAGTGCCTACGTGATTTCAGTGGAACAGAAAGATACTGAAATCAAATTTACCATGTATGAGAAGGCAAGAGTGCAGGCGGCGAAGATTCCGCTTCTGCTGGATGCGTACCGGGGGGAACTTACATTTAAGGTGGAAGAGAACCCGTATTTCTTATACCAGAAGAAAAACAGGAATGCTAAAAAGAAGGATGAGGATGTGCTGGAACTTGTGAAAAAGGTGTTAAATGACATAAAAGGCTTGTTAGAATAGGGAAAAAAGGATATAATTAAACAGTTAGAATGCGCTGAGGAGGATAAAATAGATTATGAATCGTTTTGGTAAAAAAGCAGTGGTACTCGGAATGGTTGCCGCCCTGGCAGTCTCGTCCCTTTCCGGATGTACAAAGTTAAAGGATACAGATGTTGTAGCAACGGTTGGTAAAGATGAAGTTTCGGCAGGAGTAGCGAACTTTTATGCACGTCTGCAGCAGGCACAGTATGAGTCCTATTATTCCAGCTTTATGGGAGAGGATATGTGGAGCGAGGAAGCGGAAGAAGGCAAGACTTATGAAGAATCTGTAAAGAGCAGTCTTCTGGAACTTCTGGAGAATATGTATCTGCTGGAACAGCATATGGACGAGTATGAGGTTGCGCTGACTGAGGATGAACAGAAGACAATCAAGGATGCAGCAAACAAATTTGTAGAGGCCAATGCACTGGAAGATAAGAATATCGTATCTGGAAGCAAGGAGAACGCGGTAAAGGTATTGGAGCTCCTTACGATTCAGTCCAAGATGAAGACTGCGATGGAAAAAGGTGTAGATGAGGAAGTCTCAGATGAAGAGGCAGCCCAGAAGAGCATGAACTATGTACAGTTTACATATACGACCACGGATGAGAATGGCGAGAGCGCTCAGATGACAGACGAAGAGAAAGCTGCGCAGCAGAAAAAGGCCCAGGAATTTGCAGACAGTGTTAAAGACACGAAGGATCTGAAAAAGGATGCAGAGGCAGCCGGATATGAGGTTCAGACAGCGACTTTCGATTCAAAATCTACGAATCCAGAGGCGGATGTGATTGCAGCGGCGGATGCAGTGGAAAAAGAAGGCGGACTTACATCCCTGATTACGACAGATTATGGCTGTTATATTTGCCAGGTGACGAGCTTCCTTGATCGTGCCGCTACGGACACGAAAAAGACGAGTATTGTAGAAGAGAGAAAAGAAGCGCAGTATCAGGATCTGCTGGATCAGTGGAGAGAGGATACCGATATCACAGAGGATAAGAAGGTATGGGCTAAGATCAGTTTTGACAAGCAGGGAGTTACCATGAAGGAGACTGAGGAAGAGCCATATGCGGTTGGAAGTGATGGAACCACGGATGAGGATGATGTGACAACTTCTGAGGACGCGAAGTAGGGCGTGATTTGATGGTGTGATTGGGAACGCAGGAGTTCGAAAACGGCCTGTTGCGCTGCCTTCTGGGCTATCATATTTCGCTGAGTGGCAGTAATTGAAAAAAGTGAGATTTTTACAGGAACCGCCCGGAGGTGCCTCATAATCGGATGATTACGAAGCTTCTCCGGGCTTGTTTTTTGCGGAGTGCAAAAAATATCCTCTGAAATCTCACTTTTTTCAACCACTTCCAACGAAATCAATCTTTATCCGGGATAATTCAGCTGGCTTTCCTGGATGTTGTCTAGAACTTCCTTTCGATATTTCTTTGCGAGGAAGCGTGCCATCGGGAGATTCATGTCCAGGTAGTTGCCGCAGTCTTTTGCGGATGCACCGGGGACTTCGTCCTGAAAATCAGCGATGAACTGGTACATCTCCTTCATGAGGTCCACGATATCCAAGGAGGTGTAATCTCCTGCAAGCAAAAGGTAGAAGCCTGTACGGCATCCCATTGGTCCAAAATAGATGGTCTTGTCACCATATACTGGATGGTTGCGGAGAAATGTGGCAGCAAGGTGCTCGATTGTGTGCATTTCTGCGGTGTTCATGACGGGTTCTTCATTGGGGTTTGTCATGCGGATATCGAAGGTTGTGATGGTCTCAGCTCCAACGGTATCTTTTCTGGAAACATAGAGTCCAGGTACTAATTTCAGGTGATCAATTGTAAAGCTTGTTATTTTTTTCATGTGATTACTCCTTTAATTTGAATTGCAGCTATAAATTATAGTAAAGCCAACCTATATAAAAGTATAGCTTTGTTGCAGAGGAAAGGCAAGTACGTTATTGTTCACACCTACGGTGCTCCAGCAACGCAAGTACAGCTTTATAGGAGAGTGAAATGAAAATAGGTGGCAGAAGTGTATACTTTTGTGGTATACTGTTGGAAGTGTGAGAGTGTCCATGATGTACTTTGCTGCTTATCATTTTATTAGCCGGACTTTGCTGATGAGTACAACGACAGTGGATGAGATTACTCTCTGAAAATGAAGGAGTCGTAGGAGGAAGTTATGTCAAAGATTATTTTAACAGGTGACAGACCTACAGGAAAGTTACATTTAGGTCATTATGTGGGTTCGTTAAAAAGAAGAGTAGAGTTACAGAATTCAGGAGAATTCGATAAAATATTTATTATGATTGCAGATGCTCAGGCACTGACAGACAATTCGGACAATCCCGAGAAGGTGAGACAGAATATCATAGAGGTCGCTCTTGATTATCTGTCGGCAGGAATTGACCCGACGAAATCCAATATCTTTATCCAGTCTCAGATTCCACAGTTAACGGAATTGACATTTTACTATATGAATCTGGTGACGGTGTCGAGACTTCAGCGCAATCCTACAGTGAAGGCCGAGATTCAGCTGCGTAACTTTGAAGCCAGCATTCCGGTTGGATTCTTTACGTATCCGATCAGTCAGGCTTCGGATATTACTGCGTTTAAGGCAACGACTGTTCCGGTAGGTGAGGATCAGGAACCGATGCTCGAGCAGGCAAGGGAGATTGTCCGCAAGTTCAATTCCGTATATGGAGAGACTTTGGTGGAGCCGGATATTCTGCTTCCGGATAATAAGGCATGTTTGAGACTTCCGGGTACAGATGGCAGGGCGAAGATGAGTAAATCCCTCGGAAACTGTATTTATCTTTCGGACACGCCGGATGAAGTGAAGAAAAAGGTCATGAGCATGTACACAGACCCGACGCATATTAAGATTGAAGATCCTGGTAAGTTAGAAGGAAACTGCGTATTTACTTACCTTGACGCATTTTGCCAGGAAGAAGATTTTGGCTTGTTTCTTCCAGATTACAATAATCTTCAGGAACTCAAAGATCACTACACCAGGGGCGGTCTTGGTGATGTGAAGGTGAAGAAATTCCTGAACAAGGTTCTCCAGAAGCAATTAGAGCCGATTCGTACAAGAAGACATGAGTACGAAAAAGATATTCCGGAGGTTTACAATATTTTGCGACGTGGAACAGAGGTTGCTTTTGAAGCGGCGGAAGAGACACTCAAAGAAGTAAAGAGCGCGATGAAGATTAATTATTTTGATGATGAAGAATTGATCAAAATACAGTCGGAGAAATATAATAATTAATTCGAATGAATAATTATTTCTATAGAAAGAAAAATATTTCTTGCTGATGCTTGCAAACAAGTAGTGGAGTGGATTGCAAGTGCTTGATTTATCAAGTGACAGAGAAAAAACGATGTGTTGTGGTGTGCCGCCTCCCTATAGGACAAGGAGATAGAAAAGTCCTATAGGGAGGTGTTTTTTGTAACCTTTTTTGTGTTTCAATTGTATGATAAGTGAAAGGCCTTTTAATAACAAATCAGAATACCATTCAATAATAGTTGTGTCAGGTTTTCTATAGAACTCTGACAAGCAGCGTCAGCACATTTGCTGAAAGCAAATTGCGAATATCCGTTTTGACGATGGGCGGGTGTTCATCTACGAGGATACATTTATGAGACTACAGACAGAAGAATTAATGGAAAGATATAAGGACAATATATTTGCGGCGGCATTCAGCATATGCAAAAATGCGTCAGATGCAGATGATGTTGTTCAGGATACTTTTATCCGATATCATACGATAGAGAAACAATTCGATGACGAGCAGCATATAAAAGCATGGCTGATTCGTGTTGCAATTAATCAATCAAAAAATATCGTAAGTTCTTTTTGGCGAAGGAACAAGGAAAGTTTAGACAATTACATAGAAACTTTAGCATTTGAGACACCAGAAACGGAGAATCTGTTTGAGACGGTGATGAGCCTGAAAGAAAAATATAGAATTGTGATTCATCTATTTTATTATGAAGATTACAGTATTCGGGAAATTTCTGCTATTTTAAATGTGTCCGAGAGCAATGTAAAGGTAAGGCTGACCCGGGGAAGAAGAATGTTGAAACTACTGTTGAAGGAGGAATGGAACGATGATGACAAATAAGGAACGCTATAAACAGGCATTTTCAGTTTTACATGCCTCCGGACAAATTTCTTTGGAGGAGTGTAAAATGCAAAAAAAGGAAAATAAATTTACTTTTCATCGAGTAGCTGTTGTGATAGGAATGTTAGTTGTATGCTGTTCACTATTTTATTTATCTGAAAATGTATATGCATATACAGATATGACGGCCCGTGTATTTATGGATAAGAACATAGATGAAAATAAAATCGAAACAATCAGAACTGAAATTGAAAATTTCGATGGTATCAAGGATGTTCAATATGTCAGCGCAGATCAGGCGTGGGAAGACTTCCAAACAGAATATCTGACCGGGGAACAGGCGGAAGAATTTACTGAAAATCCACTGGAGGATTCTCAGAATTTTGAAATGAAAGTACGGAAAGATACAGATATGGATGAGATACAGAGACAAATAGAAGAGATAGATGGCGTCAGACTGGTCTCAATGGAGAATCAGGAGGGATAAGCAGTATTTTATATGAAGTGTGTAAGTGATGGGTGCTTACACACTTTTCTGATTTATCAAGCATGTAAGCAAAGGTTCGGTGGAGTTTCATCTTGTTTAATAAAACGTATACAATATTTTGAACGTATTTATGTAGCAGAAAGGATTGTGAGTGACTGAGTTACTGTGTTTGTTTAAAATTTTTTACAAATTAGTGGATAGGCATAATTTTAGAACATTTTTTCAAATCTAAGGAGCTAAAGGTTCAAAAAGTTAACAGGGGACAGGGAGAGAAATAAGGCTTATAAAATAAATAGAAAAGTAATATCAATACAAAATATATTCATTTTATTGACTTCTAATAGCAAGTATGTAAAAAAATGGTTTTCGATGACCTGCTTGACCTATTGACAAATAGGCTAGACGAGAGTACTATGATAAATAGGTCATGACTTAAAAATATTATACGAGGAGGAAACATTTATGAAGATACCTAAAATTGTAGCTCGAGGATGGGGTTGTGTTATTTGTGCAGCATGTGGAGCATGTTTAGCATCTATTGCAGAAGTTAATAACACAAATGCAACAAGTATTTTTGGTTAGTATTACTTATTTTATAGCATTGCAGAAAATTACTTCTGCAATGCTATAAATCTATATCAAAAACACTATGATAGAAACATAAGGAGAAAAAATGGACAAATATTTATTTTGGGAAGGTGAAATTATAATTGAAAGCATAAACGAAAATATGTTGTTTCTATATGTGAAAAAAGGTGGGAAAATAAATCGGAATATCATTAATGAAACAGCAAAAGAAATTATATTCGCTATAGATGGAACATATACTTTGCAAATGATAATACAATCTTTTGCCCAAAAATATAATGAATCACAGAAAAGCATTTCAAAAAAAATTATTCCTTTTTTAGAAATTTTACAAGAGGAGTATGAAATTACTCTACTAGAATCGGATTATCCTCAAAAAAATCCTGTTACTATTAGGTATGCTAATATGTATCCCAGAGTAGTTTCTTTAGAAATTACCAATAGATGCAATATAAAGTGCTTGCACTGTTATGGTAATTTTGATAACACCAATGAGGAATTCATGCCTTTAGAAAGGGTTAAGAAACTTCTTGATGATTTAAATGATATTGGAGTCTTTATTATTGAGCTTACAGGTGGTGAATGCTTAACGCATCCGAATTTTAAAGAAATATTGTCCTATGCGCTTTCTTTGGACTTTGTACGCATTTCCATTTTAACAAATGGAATTGCTTTGACGGATACTATTATGGACTTAATTATTCAAAATAAAAATAGAATTTATGTTCAAATTGATCTGCACAGTTTAAGGGATTCGTATTTATCATGGTTTACTGGGGCATGTAATACACTAAATATTATTCAAAGAAATATTCGATATTTAGCAGATGCAGGACTTACAATGCGCGTGGCAACAATTATTACTAAACGAAATATAACAGAAATGCAAGAAATAGCTAAGTGGGTATTTGATATGGGAATAAGACAATATGCGCCATCACTTGTTATAAAATTAGGGAGAGCAAATTTTTCCAACACAGACATATTACTTGACTCCGAAGAGTTCATTGAGATGTTTAATGATAACGTAAAAATGATTAATATAAAATTTGATGGCATAATCAAATTGAACGAAAACAATGGATTTCAAGGAGCAAACTGTGGCTGCTTAACTTCACATGTTGCAATTGACACTTATGGTCGGATTAAAATATGTACTATGGATACATTAGAGTGTATAAGTACTAATTGGGGAAATGTTTTTGAAAAAAGGATACAAGAAATTTATGATGACAACCAGAAACAATTTATTAGCTTTTCTCGAATTCCAGTTCCTAAAGCAGATTCAAAGGAATGTGTAGGTTGTCCCAAAAGAGTATTTTGTTCTTCGTGTCTTCTAAGGGCATTTATTTCGGTCAAAGAGTTGAAAGATAAATGCAAATGGTATCAACAAATTTTGACAGAAGATATGAAAGAAACACTATTTGGATAATGTATATCCATGAAAAGGAGGAGTAACGGATGGTGGAAATCTCTCATCTACAAAAGAGTTATGGAGCTTTTAGCCTTAATAATATTTCTTTTTTGATACAAAGAGAAAAAATTACCGGTTTTATTGGTAATAATGGTGCAGGAAAGACAACAACTATAAAGTGTATTTTAGGTCTTCTTTCTTATGAAGCAGGAAAAATAAGTATCAATGGAAAAACAATGTACCAAAATGAGAGGAGCTATAAAGAAAAGATAGGTGTTGTATTTGATGAAGGTTATTTCTACAACAAACTAAATATGGTTTCTATGAAAAATATCATTGCTGGTGCATATGCTAATTGGGATGAAAAAAAGTATAAAGAATATATACAGAAATTTGGACTTTCTGAAACTCAGAGAATTGACACTATGTCTAAAGGAATGAAGATGAAATTTTCACTGGCATTAGCACTTTCTCATAATGCAGAATTGCTGATCTTAGATGAACCATCTGGTGGACTGGATCCAAGAACACGTCAATTATTTTGTAGTGAACTTTTAGCACAGAAAAATGAGGGGAAGACTATATTTTTTTCCACTCACATTACATCAGACCTAGATAAGATTGGCGATAATATCATTTTAATTGACAACGGTTCCATCTTGAGAGAGACCTCGAAAGATGAATTTATAAAGGAGTCTAAATTAAATACTCCAACAATTGAAGATGCAATGACAGAAATAATAAATCGAGGTGAATTAGATGCGTATATTTAACTTGATAAAAAAAGATATTTTATTAGTTGGAAATTATTTGTTTGTTTCGTTACTTTTAGCTTTTGCATTGCCAATTTATCTTAGTCATCAAAGTGTTTATTTGGGCAGCGTTTATTTGCTTTTGGTATCTATTAGCTTTTCATGCTATTTTATTTTTAATAACATATTTTTGGCAGAAGATAAATACAAAGGGAATCTTTATTTAATGTCAACACCCTATACTAAATGGGATATTGCAATCACTAAGTATATTTTGGCATTATTACTATTTGGAATAGAATTAATCTGCTATTTTTTTTCGTCTAAGATTATACATGCAGTAAAACCATCATTATCGTTTTCAGCAATTTCTATTGTGTTTTTTTTGTTTTCTGTTGTTTTGAGTATTTTTTTTCCGCTGTATTTTCGATACTCATATGCAAAAATAAAAATGGCTTTATTGGTTATTTTTATTTTTTTACCGACGTGGGGTGTTGTAGGAGTAACATATCTGTTGGGAAGAAAAAGTATCGCAGATGGTTCTGGATTATCCGTTAAAGCATCTTGCTTGCTGATTATATTGGGCGGGATTGTCTTGCTATTATCTGCACAATATTCTAATCACATTCTGAAAAAAAGAGATTTTTAACATGTGATAGGTAAGGTTTTGGAAGGGAGATTTTTTTTTGGAGATATCAAAAATACAAATTTTTTTTCAACGTAGTATGGCAGTATTGATATACATAGGTATTTTAGTTAGTGTAATACTTTTAACCAAAAAGCTTGCAATTTTTCTGCTCTTTTCTAAAAATGGAACTTTGGACGGTGTATCAATTAGCATTTTTGCATGTGCATATATATTATCATTTCTTGTTCATGAGTTGTCACATGCTTTATCTTTTTATGTTTTTGGCTTTAAAATTAGAATTATTTCCATACTAGGTGTAATCATTTTGATTTCAAATGGGGCAATTAACATAAAAATACATGCACGAAAATATGGTCAGGGAGGATGGGTTTTGCCCCAAATATCTTACAATATAGATTCCGAAAATGATTATCACAAATTTAAAAGAGGGTATTTGGCGTCATTGTTAGCGGGACCGATAGGATCATTGGTTTTTATCGTGATTTTGTTGATAGTAAATATTTTTTTTGCCTCAAACTTCCGGTTTAGACAATTTACTTTTTTTTATTCGCTTGTTACCATCATTCTTAATATCTCTGCTACATTAAAAAAAGGAGATGCATGGGAGGACTGCAAATGGCGATACCCAACGGTCGCTTTTGCGGAGCTAATCGGCCGCGATGCGCAGCAGAGCGGCCATATAATACTTACCATTTAGCATAGATCGTTCCATAATGATGGTAACCACTTCAAAGTGG
>JAQVCP010000011.1 GCA_028689735.1 Hespellia sp.
ACGGTTGGCAAAAAGTTAATTAGTTGAGGTAAACGTGGTGGACAGTATTTTATGTACAGAAAGTGTGAAATACTTATATATCAATGCTTTTAAACATGTGATACAGTCCACTACTAAAAATAAATCACGACATGTACGGAGGTGGAGGTTTATGACAATCAAAGAGTTTTTGAAGAAAGTAATTTTACCAGTAACCGTAGCATGGATTCTTTGCATGCTCCTTGCTCCTGTGTGTACGGAAAATGGCGTGTGCGATTGGAGAAAGTTACTGCTGTTTGCAGGAATTCCATTTGGCATACATAAAATGTTCTTCCTGCTTGTTCCTAGTGGTTTCGATATTGGCGGCTCGATTGGTGTGGTCGTGTTCAATCTGTTGATCGGTGGCGTGATTGGGAGTGTGATATTGATATGGCGATTGTTTATGGCAGGTGTTTATCTGATTGTCGCAGTTGGCTCAGGCATTATGTGGATTGGACGGAGAATCAGAACAACATGCAGTTAAGGAGAGAGTGAAGATGAAGCAAAGTGAAATGGAGAAAATATTTTATGATGGTATTGCACCAGGCGAGATGTGCAATCCTAAGAAAAAAGAATATTGGGATACATTAAAACTGTACAATGTTCTGGAACAGGAATTTCGGGCACTGCTTACACCAGAGCAGATTCAAATGCTGGATGATTTTAAAGAATACCGAGGGAAAATGGCAACTCTTGAAAATGAGGAACATTTTGTACAGGGCATAGCACTTGGAATCAGAATGACATCAGAAGCATTTGTAATGGGACAGTGTGAAGTTGATACATAAAGAACTTTCCGACAAGTTGTCGGGAAGTGATAAAAACAGAATATAGCCAGAGAAATGGCACACAAGGAGCAACCGGGAGACTGGCTGCTCTTTTTAACGGGAGGATGGAAAGTGAATGCAATAGGAATTGCTTTGATTAGCAGTTTGATAGGAATCTTCGTGTATTCGATGGCAGTTACCGGAAAGGCGGCTGATCAAAGATTACGATGGATTACACAAAATAGTTTAGGGGGAAATTCCCAGACATTATTGGAGGATAAAATGGAATCACAACGAGAAATCATAAGAAAAATTGAAAAGGAAATGAAAAAGGGCAGTGCGCCACTTTGTTTTGAAGAAATGGGGTTTGGAGCAGATACTTATCATCTGGTAGAAAGTCATGCAAAATTGGATCAGCTACTGGATTACTTTTTTCGTAATGGTGAATATGCAGCATTGGCAGATCGCCAGATAAAGAGTAATGTCTATATGGACGCTGCCAGGAGAAACCCTATATTCCGAAGTGCAAAAAGTGAGCTGGATAGAAGAAATATGGAAGTGTCAGCAAAGCGGTGGATTAAGAAAAAGCATCCGACCTTTGATGGAGATGTGTATGTGGAGAATGTTCGCTGCTTCTTTTCTTTACCAGAGGATAAAATAGAAAGATACAGGTGCACTGTGGATGGAGAACAGACAACAGCCATGATATTCAGTAAAAGGCATCTGGAAACACTGTATCTGCAATGCTTGATTAGCCGAAAAGAGGTAATGCAGCAAAAGGAATCTTTAGAAGGTCTTTCAGAAGTCTGTAACCAGATTTATCGGTTGGAGGACGTGGATGTGCTGTTCCAGTGTTTGATTATGGATAATATGCAGGAAGAGGATGGAAGGATTTATGCGCAGTTCAGTACGGTGTATATACTTTCAAAGGAATGAAACATAACATAGATATGAGTCAGGAGATGGAGTATAATAAATTTATCCATTTTGGAATAATTACTTTAGGAGAATCATACTTATGGCGGATATAAAAAGAAGAAGTAAAGTGAAGTGCCCAGACAAGCTGTATAAATATTTTGGAAATACAAAATATGCATTAATGAGTATAAAAAAAGAAACGGTTCATCTTGATGAGGTGGAGTCTTTTAATGATCCGTTTGAATGTTACAACGAATCATTTTATATTTCAGATCCTAATTACTTTGGTTTAATACGGTTTATTGTCAATAAAAATAATTTGGTGGAAAGAGATCACGATTTATCAAACGAAGAGTTAAAGGAAGCGGTTAAAAAATCTTTGAATTTTGATATCTATAATGAAATCATAAAATGTTTGAAAACAGATAGAAGTTTCATGAATCATATTTGTAGTGATTTTGCTTTTGATGAGAGTAAATGGGATTTGTTTATGTATTTATCTGACGAAATTCAAAAAAGAACTGAACCTTTGAAGCGGATTAAGAAAGAAATAGTTGTTGATTACTTTTGTAATAAATGGAGTTTGTTAAATTATAGAAACATGATTTTACAAGAGTTAACAGTAGACCGTTCTGGGAAAATTAAGAAGCAAGATAAAGGGCTTAAGGTATCCTGCTTTTCAGAGAAAAATGATTCGATATTGATGTGGTCATATTATGGGAATAGTCATAAGGGGATTTGCGTGGAATATGATTTTACAGATGAAGAAAATAAAAATAAAATGTGTAAAGTCTTATACCGAAATGAGAGGGTGTTTACTTCGGATAATTGGTTTAGATTAAAGGCATTGTGTTGGAATCGTGAAAAAGAATGGAGATTATCTCAGATTCCACCAGTGTCTGAACCTAAAATTAAGATTAAAAATATCTATTTTGGAGTTAGATTTGATTATGCAAATGATGAGTATTATCAACAAATCGTATCCTGTGCGGAAAGCAGAGGGGTTGGTTTATACAAGACTATTCTAAACAATGAAAAGTATGAAGTTGAGTTTTATCCGCTCTATTCATAATTATTATGAAAGAAAAACAGTCCATTGTTAAAAGCATCATGTTAGGGTAGGCAATATTATAAATCAAATAAAAAGTGGGAAAGGTACATGGGTTCAAATAGTAAAATCTGCCCTAACTGTGGCAAAAAAATGAAACAGCAGTTCATAGGACTTCAACATTGTAAATGTGGTACAAGTTGGAAAAAGGACATGGGATTTTTTGAGCGTACACCGGATATGGTATTTGCTCTTGAAAGAAAACAGATTGGAAAGAACGTCAAAAATGTTCCGATCATCAAATACAATTAAATATTGTAAGTAACAGCAACACAGCCGATTGGTTTTATCAGAAATGAAAAAATCAATCGGCTTTTTGTCGTTTTAGGAACTTTCCGACAAGTTGTCGGGAAGTAGAAAGGAGACACTATGAAATTAGTTATTTACCATCTGCTGATTCCACCATAGGGGATATTGGCAGAAAGAAAGGAGGTCATGCAGATTGGAGGAAGAAGTAACACAAAAAACGATTGCTCTGACAATGAAGGCGGGCAGGCTGACTGCGCAGGTTCTAAAGGAAGCATTGCGAAAGTATCTGGCAGCACAAAGGCAGAAAACAAAGAATCCCTATGCACAGGGAAAGCAGTCGGTCAAGAAGCTGGTAGGGCAAAATGCGGGAGTTTCCAATATTGAAATCAATGATGGAAATATTAAGTCTTTTGAGCGAGTAGCCAAAAAGTATGGAATTGACTATGCAGTAAAAAAAGACAGATCGGTAACCCCGCCAAAGTACCTGGTGTTTTTCAAAGGCAGAGACACAGATGCACTAAATCAGGCTTTTAAGGAGTATGTCGGAAAGCAGATGCAGAAGAAACACCAGCCTTCCATCCGAAGACAACTTGCTTACTTCAAGGAAATGATCGCAAAAGGTAAGAATCGGGAGCGGGCAAGAGAACATCAGAAAGACAGGGGGCAGAGCTTATGACAGGAAAAGAGATAAGAAAGCCAGTTGGCAAATCCAGTCAGAGTAAAGCCCACCCAAAGCGAGCTGCACCAAAGAAAAGGACAGTGAAACACGCAGTTACAATTCCAGCAGACAGTATTCCAGGCAAGATACTGGCAGATGTGAAAGGCATCGTACAGGATAAAACAGATCAGATGAAACAGGCTGACAAAAAGAAGTTCTTTCTGCTCAATTTCCCTTATGTGCTGTTTGCTTATTTTATCAACAAAATTGTGTGGCTGTATCGTATCAGCGTGGGAGCAACAGGCATAGATAAGGTGATGGAAACACTGAATCACTTTGAGCGTGCTTTTGAAAATCCATTGCCGAGCTTTTATTACATGGATCTGCTCTATGGAATTGCTGGCGGTATTGCAGTGAAACTGGTGGTCTATTATAGGGCGAAAAATGCTAAGAAGTATCGGCAGGGCGTGGAGTATGGTTCCGCTAGATGGGGAACAGAAAAGGATATCAAGCCTTATATTGATCCCGTGTTTGAAAATAACATCATTCTGACAGAGACAGAACGGTTGATGATGTCTGGCAGACCCAAAGAACCAAAGTATGCAAGAAATAAAAATGTACTGGTCATCGGTGGTTCTGGTTCGGGTAAGACAAGATTCTTTGTAAAGCCGAACATCATGCAGATGCACTGCTCCTATGTAGTCACTGATCCAAAAGGAACCGTGCTTGTGGAAGTTGGGAAGATGCTTGCGAAAGGAAATCCGGCAACAGACGAAAATGGTAACATCATTCGGGATAAGCAGGGAAAGATTGTATATGAGCCTTATAACATCAAGGTGCTTAATACCATCAATTTCAAAAAATCCATGCATTACAATCCCTTTGTTTACATCCGTTCCGAAAAAGATATCCTGAAACTTGTAACAACTATCATCGCAAACACCAAAGGCGAAGGTCAGCAGTCCAGTGAAGATTTTTGGGTGAAGGCCGAGAAATTGTACTATTGTGCGCTGATCGGTTACATCTGGTACGAAGGTAGAGAGGAAGAAAAGAACTTTATTACACTTTTGGAACTGATCAATGCATCCGAAGCCAGAGAAGATGATGAAGAATTTAAGAATCCAGTGGATTTGATGTTTGATGAACTGGAAGAGAAAGATCCAGAACACTTTGCAGTAAAGCAGTATAAGAAATACAAACTTGCTGCAGGAAAGACAGCAAAATCTATTTTGATTAGCTGTGGTGCGAGACTTGCACCATTTGATATTAAAGAACTGCGGGATTTGATGAGCTACGATGAATTGGAATTGGATTTGTTAGGGGATAGAAAGACAGCACTGTTTGTCATTATCTCCGATACCGATGATACATTCAACTTTGTAGTATCTATCATGTATACCCAGTTATTTAATCTGCTCTGTGACAGGGCGGATGATGTCTATGATGGAAGACTGCCGATCCATGTACGCTGCTTACTTGATGAGTTCGCGAATATCGGACAGATTCCAAAGTTTGAGAAGCTGATTGCTACCATCCGTAGCAGGGAAATATCGGCTTCTATTATTTTGCAGTCAAAGAGCCAGTTAAAGGCGATTTATAAGGATAACGCTGACACAATCGAAGGCAATTGCGATACCACCATATTCCTGGGAGGAAAAGAGAAAACGACATTGAAAGACATGTCGGAAATACTGGGTAAAGAGACAATTGACCTTTATAATACCTCGGATACCAGAGGTTCACAGCGTTCTTATGGACTGAATTACCAAAAGACTGGCAAGGAACTCATGAGCCAGGATGAAATCGCAGTCATGGATGGCGGGAAATGTATCATGCAGCTTAGAGGTGTGAGACCTTTTTTCTCAAACAAATATGATATTACGAAGCACAAGCAGTACAGATACCTGTCTGACTATGACAAGAAGAATCGCTTTGATATTGAGAAATATCTTAGCACAAAACTCGTATTGAAGCCGGATGATGAGGTGGAGGTTTACGAGATGTAACCTATTAATCAAGAACTTCCCGACAAGTTGTCGGAAAGTGGAGGAAAGAAGCAATGCAATCTGATTGGAAAAAAAGAACAACCGATACCCATCGTCGAAAATGAAAGTATCGGCTGTCACTCATAGGACTTTCCAAAAGGATAAATCCTGCCCTTATTTTACCACAGAGGGCAGGATTTTTATAGCCATTATCTTTCCATTTAGGAAAAAGAAAGGACTTATTATGGGATTTTTTACTACAGCAATTACCACATTAAAGACACTGGTGTGTGCCATCGGTGCAGGGCTTGCCGCATGGGGTGTTATCAACCTTTTAGAAGGCTATGGAAATGACAATCCGGGGGCAAAGAGCCAGGGCATCAAGCAGTTAATGGCGGGCGGTGGCATTGTGTTGATCGGAATCAATCTGATTCCGCAGTTATCAACATTGTTTAGTTAATCGAATGTCAGGGATTATTGAAAAAATAACTGATTTCATAAAGGAACTTCTGCTTGGGTGGATTTCGTCGAACCTGGAAACCATGTTTACGGATGTGAATACCAAAGTCGGAACTATTGCAGCGGAAGTAGGCAAGACACCCCAAAGTTGGAACAGTGGCATTTTCTCCATGATTAAAAATCTGTCGGACAGTGTCATTGTCCCCATTGCGGGAATGATTATCACGTTTGTCCTGTGCTATGAACTGATTTCCATGATTATGGAAAAGAACAACATGCACGATATGGACACATTCATGTTCTTTAAGTACATCTTCAAGATGTGGGTGGCGGTCTATCTGGTCACACATACCTTTGATATTGCGATGGCAATTTTTGACGTGGCAAATCATGTGGTAGCCAGTGCCGGAGGTGTCATAAATGGTGCGGCGAGCATCGATGTGGCAGAAACCCTAAAAACGGTTCTGGAGAGTGCATCGGAATCTATGGAAATAGGGGAGCTGCTTGGACTGGGACTTGAAACCATGATAGTCAGCCTTTGTATGAAAATCATATCCGTCCTGATCACCGTCATTTTATATGGACGAATGATTGAGATTTACCTTTATGTATCAGTGTCTCCGATACCATTTGCCACCTTTACCAACCGGGAATGGGGCAGTATCGGACAGAATTATGTCAGGGCATTACTGGCATTAGGCTTCCAGGGATTTTTCATGATGGTATGCGTGGCAATCTATGCGGTGCTGGTAAACAGCATTACCGTAGCAGACAACATCCATACTGCTATCTGGTCAGTGGCAGCCTATACCGTTATCTTATGTTTCAGCCTGTTTAAGACAGGATCACTATCAAAATCAATCTTTAACGCACATTAGGAGGGAGCGCTATGGCATATGTACCAGTGCCCAAAGACTTATCAAAGGTCAAAACTAAAGTGGCACTTAATTTAACAAAAAGACAGCTTATCTGCTTTTCCCTTGGAGGGCTTTGCGGATTGCCAGTCTACTTTTTAACAAAATCAGCAATCGGAACGGATGTGGCAGCGACTTTGATGGTCATTTTGATGCTGCCATTTTTCTTTTTCGCAATGTATGAAAAAGATGGGTTTCCAGCAGAAAAGATATTGCTGCATATCATCAATCAGAAATTCAGACGTCCTGGAATCAGGGCATATCAGTCTGAAAATATGTATGACCGATGGATGGAGCTAAGAAAAATAGAGAAAGAAGGTGCAAGGCTTGAGAAGAAAGCAAGAGAAGCCAAAGAAGCGAGAAGAATCTTCCGTTTTCCGAAAAAGGCAGACCGCAAGAAGTAAGCAGTCTGCTGTGGGTACTTCTGCACCCAATCGAAGAAAAACGAATCATGCAGAACCTTTGACAAAAGAGGAAAAGCGGCGGCTTCGGGAACTTCGGAAGATGAAAGCGGAACAGAAAAAACAGAAGATTCCGCACACCGCACAGGAGAGCATTCCATATCAGGAGATTTACCGGGATGGCATCTGTCAGGTGTCGGAGGATTATTTTACCAAGACCATTCAGTTTTTTGATATCAATTATCAGTTGGCACAGAATGAGGATAAGACTACAATCTTTGAAAACTATTGTGAGTTCTTAAATTACTTTGACAGCTCCATCCAGTTTCAGATTACGTTCCTCAACCAGCAGGTAAATTTCGACGAATATGTAAAATCCATTGATATCCCACTTCGGGAAGATGACTTTGACGATATTCGAAAAGAGTATGCAGATATGCTGAAAATGCAGTTGGCAAAAGGGAACAATGGTCTGGTCAAAACAAAGTATATTACCTTTGGGATTCACGCAGAGAACTTAAAGACCGCCAAAGCAAGGCTGGAGAGAATTGAGTTGGATATCCTCAATAACTTCAAGGCATTGGGAGCAGTGGCAAAACCGATGAATGGAGTGGAACGATTAAAGATATTGCATGATATTTTAAATGCAGATACCAAAGAGCCATTTCATTTTCACTATGGCATGGTGGCAGAAACAGGATGTGGGACGAAAGATTTTATTGCTCCCACAGGATTTGATTTCAGTCAGGGATTGAAGTTTGGCATAGGACAGCTTTATGGCTGTGTGTCTTATCTGCAGATTACCGCACCGGAGCTGACGGATAAGATGCTTGCCGACTTCCTGGATATGGATGAAAACCTGATTATCAATATTCACGTGCAGCCCATTGACCCGAAGATGGCAATTAAGGAACTGAAAAATAAGCTGTCAAATATCCAGAAAATGAAGATAGAGGAACAAAAGAATGCAGTCCGCAGAGGATATGACATGGATATTATTCCCACAGATCTTGTGACCTATGGAGATGAAGCACAGAATCTTCTGGACGAATTACAGTCCAGAAATGAAAAGATGTTTGAAGTGACCATATTGCTGATGAATACTGCAGAGGGAAAAAAGAAGCTGGATAATATCGCTTATCAGACAGCGGGCATTGCACAGAAATATAACAACAATATTCGCAGGGTGCAGTATCTGCAGGAAGGAGGACTCATGGCATCCTTGCCACTTGGCATCAATGGAATGAAGTTGCACAGACAGCTTACCACAACTTCAACAGCCATTTTTGTTCCATTTACCACGCAGGAATTGTTCCAGAACGGAGAAGCCTTATATTATGGGCTGAATGCACTGAGCCACAACATGATTATGGTGGACAGAAAGAAGCTGAAGAATCCAAATGGACTGATACTTGGTACACCAGGCTCTGGAAAATCTTTCAGTGCAAAGCGAGAGATTTTAAATGTGTTTCTGATTACAAAGGACGATATCGTCGTCTGTGATCCAGAGGGCGAATATTATCCGCTGGTACAGGCATTAAAAGGACAGGTCATCAAGATCAGTGCGAAGAGTGCAGATTATATCAATCCCATGGATGTGAATCTGGATGTCATTTACCATCCGGAGAAATATCGGGTGAATGGAGATGTGGAGGATATAGATACCATTATTGCTGACAAATCCGAGTTCATTGCATCCTTTTGTGAAATGATCATGAAAAAGCCAAACAACGGAGAACTGGATGGAGATGAGGTGTCTATTATTGATCACTGCATTAAGGACATTTATGAGGAATATCTGTTCCATGACCCACAGCCGGAGAATATGCCGATCTTACAGGATTTCTTTGACAAGCTCAATGATTATGCCGAGAAGAATGATGCAGCAAGAAGAATTGCCAACTGTCTGGAACTGTATGTTACAGGTTCACAAAATGTATTCAACCACAGAACCAACGTGGATATGAAGAACCGCATCGTATGTTTTGATGTAAAGGATCTGGGAACAACCCTTCGAAAAGCAGGGATGCTCATTGTACAGAACATGGTGTGGACGAGAGTCTCTACCAACAGAGCTATGAAGAAGTCCACCCGTTATTATGTGGATGAGTTCCATCTGCTTTTAAAGCAGCCACAGACCGCCAACTATTCAGTGGAGATGTGGAAACGCTTCCGAAAATGGGGCGGAATCCCAACAGGACTTACCCAGAATGTAACGGATTTCCTCGGTTCACTAGCGGTGGAGAACATTGTTGGTAACAGTGATTTTATCTATATGCTCAATCAGCACAGCGGAGACCAGAAGATTCTGGCAGAGAAGCTCAACATTTCCAAGCATCAGCTTTCTTATGTAAATAACAGTAATGAAGGAGAAGGGCTGCTCTTTTATGGAAATGTCATTATTCCATTTGTAGATAAATATCCAACAGATACGAAGACTTACGCCATTATGAGCACGAAACCAGAAGACTTGAAGAAGCAGGACAGAACATAGAGATTTCCGCAGATGTGAAGGAGGTGAAGCACATTGCGGGAGCAGAAGTATCAGGCAAAAGATAAAAGGGTAAGTAAGATGTCCAGAGATGGACTGTTAGAAGAAAATCTTGCCACAGGAGATAGCAAAAAAGTAACAAGCCGAGAGTCAGAGGCTGTATTCAAACAGTCAGAGGGGGATTTATCTTTTCACAGAGCCGGAGAGAATCCACAGAGAAAACAGGCTCATGCGCGAGCACCAGATATGGAGTATTCGGAGGATAACAGTCAGACAAAGCATCTGCCGGAATCGGCAACAGCGATTCGGGAGCGGAGAGCCAGTCACCGTTACCATTATCATGACCAGAAACAGGTAAAATCCAGCAGATTGCAGTTTGACAAGCTGGAAATGGATGGAAGTCTGAAAAATCATGCGAAACAGGACTCACCGGATATGGCAGTAGAAACAGAACTGGATTTTTTGAAATCTTCCGAAAAGAAAGCAGAAAAAGCACAGAAGAAATTGCAACATGCCAGAAAGAAGCAGATGCGAAAGACATCTTTGAAAATGCAGCAAGTTCGGCAGGAAGATACGCAGGAAGTCAAGCAGCGGCTGTATTTTGAGAAAGTACCTGTCAATGGGAAATCCGATGGTGTGGTCAAAAAAGCAGGGACAAGAGTACGAGATGGGGCAGGCAATCTGTTACATAACAAAATCCGACAGGAAGAGCAGGATAACGTTGGGGTGCAGACGGTTCATCAGAGTGAACAGGCAGGCGAAAGTCTGCTCCGTGCTCACAGTAATCTAACGTACCGCAAGCAGAGAAAACAGCAGAGCCGCATCAACCGTCTGGAGCGAAAGGCATACCGGGCAAACACCAGTTACCAATATAAGAAGTATCTGGCAGAACATCCAGAATTAAAGCATAAGTACTTGAACCGTATGATACAGAAACAGCGGATCAAGCGGGAATATCAAAAGGCATATAAAGCAGGAAGGGCAGGCAGTGGGGCTGCGACCAAAGCAGGAGGGGCAGTGTATGGTACTTCCAAAAAGGTTGCAGGGAAGCTGGGAGAGATATTCGGAAAGAATAAGAGAGTCTTACTTGCTATTGGTGCGTTAGGTGCATTGCTTCTTTTTGTACTGACCAGTTTTTCGTCCTGTTCCATGATGTTTACCCAGGGCATGGCGAATATTCTGGCAGTCAGCTATCTGGCAGAACCAGAAGAAATTGAACAGGCAGAGCTTTACTATACGGAACTGGAAGCCAAATTACAACAAAAAATCAATAGCATGGAAAGCAAGTATCCTGGAAAGGATGAATACCGCTATAACCTTGCGTCCATCGGACACGATCCTCATACCCTGATCAGTTATCTGACAGCAAAGTATGGGGATTTTACATTTGCGGAAGTAAAGGGAGAAATCACAGCCCTTTTTGAAGCGCAGTATGGCGTGAAGGTGGAGGAAACAACGGATACTGTCACAGAAACAAAGACCATACAGGTGGGAGAATCTCTTGGAACGGTAGTGACAAGTGGTTATTGTAACTGTTCCATCTGCTGTGGCAGTTGGAGTGGTGGGCCGACTGCCAGCGGGGTTATGCCAACAGCCAACCATACCATTGCAGTGGATGCATCCAATCCATTTTTACCAATGGGAACAAAAGTTGTGATGAACGGAGTGGAGTATACCGTAGAAGATACGGGAGCATTTGATAAGTACGGCGTGCAGTTTGATGTGTATTATGACAGTCATGCAGCGGCTTCGGCACATGGGCACCAGAGATGGGAATGCTATCTGGCAGAGGGCAATGTCAATTCCGTGGAGGTAACAAGAACCGAAACCATTGACGTCCTGAACGTGACGTTAACTGCAAAGCCTTTATCCAGCGTCATTATGGGGGAAATCAGCGGTGAGGAAGAAGAACTGTATAAGATGATCTATTCCGTAAGGGGCAACCTGCAGGAATATGAAACACCGATTGATGTGAACTGGTATGCCTATATCAGTGTGCCTTATGGCTATTACATCGACAATAGCGGAGCGATGGTCTTGCATAAAGGCGTGGAGATCAACGTGAAAGCGGGGGCAGAAGTACAGTCGGCGATGGACGGGACAGTGAGCAGTACCGGATATGACAGCGGGTTTGGAAATTATGTGGTCACGAAGGATAAAAAGGGCAGAAAAATCAAATATGCTCATCTGCAGAATGTGTCCGTATCCCAGGGGGATGCAGTCACGAAAGATACTGTTATCGGAAAGACAGCCAGTGCAGACACTGTTACAGGCGGGAAATTCTATCTGGAGTTGATGGACGGGGATACTTATTACAATCCAGTCTTTTATATCGAAACCGGAGAAGGCGGTCTGTATGGCGGAGGCGGAGCAGCGTATGATGATGAAACGGTACAGCGGTTATTTGAGGAAGCAGAAAAATACTTGGGAATGCCTTATGTATGGGGCGGTGCAAGTCCAGAAACTTCCTTTGACTGTTCGGGATTTGTCAGCTATGTCTTTACCAACAGCGGAGTTTACAACATGGGCAGACTGACAGCACAGGGAATTTATAACATTTGCAGTCCAATTAGTCCAGAAGAAGCAAGACCGGGAGATATCATCTTTTTTACAGGTACATATGACACCAGTGATCCAGTTACCCATGTGGGTATTTATGCCAGAGACGGGATGATGATTCACTGTGGTGATCCGATTCAGTATACATCCATCAATTCATCTTACTGGCAGAGCCATTTCTATGGATTTGGCAGACTGCTGAATTAGAACAGGAGGGAAAGTTGAATATTGAACGTATCAATACAGAATTAACCAGGATCTATGCCAAGATCGAACAGATGCAGAAAAAAGCAAGGGACTTGGAAGATCTAAAGAAACAGACGGAGGATATGGAATATGTGAAAATCATCCGTAAACATGGCATTTCTGCGGAAGATTTGCAGGTCATGATCGAACTTGCGAAGGAAGAGCAGGAAAGCATTTTAAAAACCAGAGAAAAGGAGAAAACAGACCATGAAGAACAGGCGTAAGAAACTGGCAGCCATGCTGCTTGCGTTTGCTATGACAGGAATGGTTGGTGCCGGAGTGTTTCATACACCTGGCATTTTAACGGTCATGGCAAGCGGCACAGAGGAACAGACAGAAACAGAGTCAGAAATGGACACCTCAGAAAGTGAGACCGCCGAGACAGTCGAGACAGGGGAAGAACCACAGGTAGCAATTACCATTTCTGTTCCAGAGAACTGGCAGAAAGAAAAAGCGGTGGTAAAGATTACGGCAGAGGATACGAAACAGACCGGAAATTTCGCACTTGCAAAGTTAGAAGCAAAGCTTTCCGAGGATGGGAACTGGACGGATATTACATCCAGTCAGAGTATGGAAGTATCCAAAAACAGCAGCATTTACGTGAAGGTTACAGATCAGAATGGAACAGTCTACACCGAGAACCGATACATTGACAGCTTTGATACTACCAAACCGACACTGAGTGCAGCAGCAAAGGATGGGGTTCTGATCATTCGAGGCGAAGATGAAGGCTCTGGCGTAGCAGCCATCTATGTGAATGGAAATGAATTTACAGAGCTGACGGATAATACCTTAAAAGTTCGTCTGCAACAGGCAGATACCACCTACGAATATTTTACGATGCAGGTCAGAGACAAAGCAGGAAATATGTCGGAGAACTACAAAGTGGCAAATCCCTATTATGAAAATCCAGACAGTAAAAAGGCAGAGACAAGCAGCACGACAGAGACCACAGGAAGCACAGATACTTCCACCAATACTCTTCCTTCCGATGCCACTGCAAGCAAGCCGACCAGTGCCACAGGTACCGTAACAGAGCATACACAAAGCACTCAGACAGATACTACATCAAGCAGTGCAGACAGCACCCAGACAGCGGGGAATGCATCCAGTTCCACAAATAAAAAGGGAAAGGAGTTTTATACCATTACCACAAAAGGGGAAAAGGTTTTCTATTTGATCGTGGATAAGGACAAGACTTCCGATAACGTGTATCTGTTGACCGAAGTAGGAGAAAACGACCTTTTGAACTTCACAGACAGCAACATGGTTACACTTCCTCAAAATTCTGCGGTGATAGAATCTGCACTGCAGGAGGATGATACGGTACTGGAAACAGAGGAAACCAAGACCGAGGATAAGCAGGAAAAAGAAGAAGCAAAAGAGCCGGAGAAAAGTAGCAATGCAGGAACCTATGTCTTGATTGTTCTGGTACTGCTTGGTGTTGGTGGTGCTTATTATTATCTAAAATTCATCCGAGGTGGAAAGGATTCTTTTGAAGAAGATTACGAGGATGAGGAAGAGGACGAGTACGAAACAGAGATGGTAGATCTGGATGATACCGAGGAGTCCGAGGAATATGAGCCGGATGAGGAAGAATCTGAAGATCAGGAAGCTGTGGAAGATGAGGAAGCCGCTTATGAAAAAACAGAGAGTAGTGAAGCAGAAGAATCCTACAGTGACGAAGAGGACTATTTCTAAAAGCAGGAGCGGGTGGCGAAATCATGCCACCCGTTTTCCATACAAAATAAGAAGAAAAGAGGATAAGAACATGGAAGAAAACAAGCAGGCATTACAGGAGCAGGAGATGGAAAGTCAGGAAGAAGCAGAAAATGCAGTAGAAAATGAAACGAAAAGTGAGAAATTCATCCGTTTGGCACAAAGCAGAGTGACAAAAGCAAGTGTGGCGATTTCGAGAATCGCATATCTTGCCAATACCAGTGCTTATGATTATACGCCAGAGCAGGTAGAGCAGATGTTTCTTGCATTGGAGCAGGAGCTTAGCCAGGTAAAAGTACAGTTTCAGAAAACAGAAAAAACGAAGAAAGCATTTTCATTTCAGTAGGAGGTAGAGAACTTGTATCAATTAGTGATAGCAGAAAAACCCAGCGTGGCAAGGAGTATTGCAGAGGTGCTTGGCGCAGGGGAACAAAAGGAAGGATATCTGAAAGGAAACGGATATCTGGTGAGCTGGTGTATCGGTCATCTGATCGAACTGGTCAGTGCAGATACTTACAAGGAAGAATGGAAGAAATGGGATTATGGAACACTGCCTATCATTCCAAAAGACTGGCAGTTTTGCGTAAAAGATGCAACGAAAAAGCAGTATGGCATTTTGAAAAAACTGCTGTTAAGCGATGAGGTCGAGGAAGTCATCTGTGCCACCGATGCCGGACGGGAAGGGGAACTGATCTTTCGTCTGGTGTATGACTATGCTGGGTGTGAAAAGCCGATGAAGCGTTTGTGGATTTCGTCTATGGAGGAACGTGCCATCCGGGAAGGGTTTGACAATCTGAAGGATGGAAGTGTCTATGACCGCCTGTATCAGTCAGCGGTGTGCCGGTCCGAAGCGGACTGGCTGGTGGGTATCAATGCCACAAGGCTCTTTACGGTACTGTACCACCACAAGCTGACGGTGGGCAGGGTGCAGACCCCGACCCTTGCCATGCTGGTAGAGCGAGAACAGAAAATCGCAGAATTTCAAAAGGAACAGTATTTTATCACCCATCTGCTCTGTGAGGGTGTGGATGCAGTTACGGGAAGAATCCCAGGGGAGGAGCAGGCAAAACAGGTGGCAGAGGGGTGTGAGAGCCATAAGGCACTTGTAGTCGAGGTGGCAAAGGAAGAAAAGAATGTCCAGCCGCCAAAACTCTATGATCTGACTACGCTGCAGAGAGAAGCGAACCGATACTTTGGATTTACCGCACAACAGACCTTAGATTACACCCAGAGCCTGTATGAAAAGAAGCTGGTCACGTATCCAAGAACGGACAGTCAGTTCTTGACAGAAGACATGAAGCAGACAGCAGCGGATGTGATCGGGGCGGTGTACAGTGTCTTTTTAGAGTTTAACGTTGCCTCTTATGAAGCAGATATTGACCGAGTATTAAACAGTAAGAAAGTATCCGATCATCATGCCATTATTCCAACCATGGAGATTGAAAAAACAGATCTTGCAAAAATTCCAGGCGGGGAGCGACAGATTCTATTCCTGGTTGCCGGGAAACTGCTTTGTGCCACCGGGGAGAAGCATTGTTATGAAACGGTTAAGGCAAAGTTTTTGTGCGAAGGGATTACCTTTGAAGCCAGCGGAAAAAGTATTCTGCAGATGGGATGGAAAGACTTAGAGGGACAGATAAAGAAAAGTAGCAAAGAAGGAAATGGCAAGGAAGAAACAGAGGGGATTCCACTTCCGGAGCTTACTCAGGGCATGAGTCTTCTGGTGGCAGACACAAAGGTCACAGAGCATTACACCTCACCACCAAAGCACTATACGGAGGATACCTTATTATCTGCTATGGAACATGCTGGAAGTGAGGAAATGGATGACGAGGTAGAGCGAAAAGGGCTTGGTACACCAGCCACCAGAGCATCCATCATTGAAAAATTGGTGGAGAAGGGATTTGTGGAGCGTAAAGCAAAGCAGATGCTTCCAACCGATGATGGCAGGAAGCTGATTACGGTACTTCCAGACGTTGTGAAGTCAGCGAAGCTCACTGCAGAGTGGGAGAACAAGCTGACCCAGATTGCCAAGGGGCAACAGTCCGCAGAGGTCTTTATGACAGAGATTGAGCAGATGATCACAGATCTGGTAAAAACATATCATGAGGTTGAGGAAAGTCATAAAGATATGTTTGCGAGTGATCGGGAAATCATAGGGAAATGCCCAAAGTGTGGTGGTAATGTCTATGAAAGCAAAGTGAACTTTTACTGTGAGCATAAGGACTGTGATTTTGCCTTATTCAAAAACAATAGATACTTTGCAAGCATGAAGAAAGAAATCACAAAATCCATTGCCCAGGCACTTCTAAAAGAGGGAAAAGCAAAGGTATCTGGTCTATATTCCAAAAAGAAGGATAAGACCTTTACAGCCATTATCTGCATGGATGCATCGGAAAAGTATCCGCAGTTTACCATGGATTTTGAACGAAAAAAACAAGGAAAGAAATCTAATTACAGATAAAGAGGTAGAGACAATGAAAAAGAAATTACGAGTAAAACAGTTCCTTTCGGGGATGATGGCAGTGGTAACACTGCTGTCTACAGCAATCAGTCCAATTACAGCTTATGCTGCTAAACCAGAAAAAACAAAGGCGGAATATCCTGCCTATGAGGAAGTCAAAGAGCAGTTATCCGCAGAGGAGGTGGTGACTGCAAAAGATTATGAGGTAAGCCTTGGCACAAAGTTCGATGCAGAGATTGATTTTACAGGCATCGAGATCGTGGATGATGAGAAGGTAAAGGTCACATTTCACGAAGCAAAGAATGAAGCAGGTGAGAGTTTCTCTACAGAGAAGGAAGATACCTATAAAGCTACTTATTATGTAGAGCCAGCCAGCGGACATCCAGTTTATCAGATTCATAGGAATCTGGTTGTGAAGGAATCTAAGCAAGTAGGATCAGAGGAAACGACTTTATCTAGTGAAGAAACTGGAACAGGTGGAACGGAAGAAACAGAGGAGGATGCCGAAGAGTCAGAAAGGCAACCGGAAACGGAAATCACTGGCGATATACCAATTTCGGAAGTGGAAGAAACAGAGATGGATTCTGTGATAGATGACGAAGAGAACAGCGAAGAAATGCCGGAGGGCGAAGTGTCCCAAGAAACTGAGCAGATTCAAGCAGTTACAATAGATGTAGCGGAAAACGATTTGGAATCTATCACTTCAAGTGATGCAGAAGAGTTGATTGTACTCTCAGCAGTATCAACACAGTCTTCCAGAAGCAGTAATGTTTCTCTGGAAGTTGGTAAAACAGTGCGTTATCCAAGCAATTTAGGCAATTATGTGACTTCGTATTTTTATGTAAATGGACATCTTGCCTATTGTCTGGAATCGGCAAAGGCTACACCAGGAGAAGGCGGATATGTTGCAAATGTCATTAGCAGTAATCAAAGCCTGCAGAAAGCATTGTATTACGGTTATGGCGGTGCAGGAGATGTGACAGGAAGCTATATGTCTGGGTTTGATGCAGATTTAAAATATGTCTTTACCCATATTGCAGCCAGTTATTTTTACTGTGGTATGGCGGGATTTACAGGCTGTACCATGGATGACCTGCAGGAATGCGGGGTGCTGGACTGGATTCATTATCTGGAGGCACAGCCAATGCCACCAGAACCAGATATTCAGTTTTCATCCACAAGAGAAGAAGCTGTTGCAAGTGGAAATGAACAGAAAACAGGAACCATCAAATTACAGGGAGATTCTCGAAACCATATTTCATTTTCTCTGCCATCTGGTGTGACAATCCATAATACATCGACAGGTGCAGTGCAGACAGAAGGTACTGTCACTGTGAATGGAGGGGAGAGCTTTTTCTTTACCGCTCCGTTTGCTGTCACGGGTACATGGAATTCTGGAAATCTAAGTGGCTCTATTAAGAAGGTGTGGCAGGCACTGGTTGTAAGCACAGGAGATTATAGTCAGGATATCGGAAGTGGATATTACAGTGAAGAGACTGCAGCACCTATCAGTTTTCAGATTAAGTGGCTGGATTATGCAGAGGTAAAGGTGAGTAAAAAAGATGCAGATACAGGAAATGGATTGCAGGGTGCCGTATTTGGAATCTATCAGGATGCAAAGTGTACGCAGTTGATTACTACTATGGCAGCTACGAACTTTTCAGGCACTGCCAGTGTAAAAATACCGAAAACACAGGACACCGTTTATGTGAAAGAAATCACACCACCTACGGGATATCAGTATAATACGGACAGTTTTAACGTAAAGATAGATTTTGGGAAGACTTCTTCCATATCCGTGCCTGATAAAAGAGTAGAGGCAGAGATTCAGTTAATCAAGCAGGACTCGGAAACAGGAGAAAGCGTGCCCCAAGGGGATGCATCGTTAAAAGGAGCAGTGTATGGTCTGTATGCAAGAGAGAGCATTGTTCATCCAGATGGACATACAGGAACGCTTTATCCAAAGGATTCTTTAGTTGGAACGTTTACAACAGATGAAAAAAGTACAGCAAAATTGTCTGGACTGTATCTGGGAAATTATTATGCAAAAGAAATCACAGCACCGGAGGGATATCTGACGGATGGGCAGGAACATGAAATCAGCTGCACTTATGAAGGTGGAAATGTCGCAGTGGTAAAACGAAGCTGTATTGTCCCGGAGACAGTAAAAAAACAGGCTTTTGAAATGATTAAGATCTCTACCGATGGCTCCAGTACAGAAACTGCCCTGGTTGAAGGTGCAGAGTTTACGATTAAGCTGGAAAGTGACATCAAAGCTAACGGATGGGAGAAGGCGAAGGTGTACGACACTCTGCTTACGGATGCGAAAGGTTATGCCAGATCCATAGAACTTCCATACGGAACTTATCATGTAAAAGAAACAAAAACACCAGATAATGTGAATACGACAAAAGATTTTTATGTGACAGTGAGTGAAGATTCCAGAACCCCACAGGTATGGAGAGTGTTTAATGATGCTCCGTTCAAAGCTTATATTCGTTTGATTAAAAAGGATGTGGATACAGGAAACGTGGTTCAGGTCGGAGGCACGACTTTTAAGATTCGTGATTTGAAAACAGGAGAAGATGTGTCCATGAAAGTAGGAAGTGATCACGTCACAACCTTTACCACGGATGAAACGGGTATGGTCACGACACCGCTTATGCTGCAGGCAGGTAAGTATGAGGTTTATGAAATCACAGCGCCAGAAGGGTATGTAGTAAAGACAGAATCCATTCCATTTACGGTTACTTCAAAGGGCGAATACCATACCGATGAAGATGGGGATTTTGTGGTAGATGTGGAAATCCACAATACACAACAGTATGGAAATGTGAACCTTTATAAGCATGGAGAAGCCTTGACAAAGGTAGAAAAAGAGGGCGGACTTGTGGAAATGGTCAAGAGCCTGATTACCGGAGAAAATCGCAATCTGAGTTTCGTCTATGAGGACAAGCCAATTGAGGGAAGTGTATTCCATATCGTTTGTGACGAGGATATTTATACTGCAGATCAGCAGACCGATGAAGCAGGCAACCGTATTCTTGCCACCTATCAGGGAGTGGAGTTAAAGAAAGGTGCAGTTGCAGCCATTCTTACCACCGATCAAGAGGGAAAAGCAGTAGCTGAAAAATTTCCTTTGGGAAAATACCATATAGAAGAAACACAGGCCAGTCATGGATATGTGTTGAATGAAACACAGGATGCCTTTGCTTTAGAATATGCCGAACAGGATGTAGAACTTGTTTACCATGACAGTGATTTTGCCAATGAAAGACAAAAGACAGCACTTTCTCTGATCAAGAAATCCACAAAGGAAGAAAAGACCGTAGAGGGTGCAGTGTATGGTCTGTATGCAAAAGAAGATATCGCATCCGCAGAGGGACAGATTCTTGCAGAAGCAGATACCCTGATTGAGACACAGACAACGGATGCAGAAGGGAAAATTAGCTTCGGATCAGACTTGCCACTAGACACCTACTATGTAAAAGAAACAAAAGCTGCTCCTGGATATCTGTTAGACGAGGAAAGTTATGATGTGGATTTTACCTATCAGGGACAGAATGTGAAAGTTATTACCAATACATTGGAAGTAAAAGATGAGCCAACTATCACAGAAATCAGCAAGACAGACATTGCCACAGGCGAGGAAGTGGTAGGAGCAAAACTGGAGATTTTAGACGAATCCGGGGAAGTAGTAGCATCATGGACATCCACTGAGGAAAAGCATATCGTCTATGGGATTCCAGCAGGGGATTATGTTTTAAGAGAAACATCTGCTCCAACAGAGCAGGGATATGTAAAAGCAGAAGATGTGACATTTACCATTGAAGAAACCGGAGAGGTTCAGAAAGTGGAAATGAAGGATGATTTTACAAAGGTAGAGATTAGTAAGGTAGATATTACCGATGGAAGTACCGAAGTAGAAGGTGCAAAACTTTATATTCTTGATCAGGACAATAAAGTGCTGGATAGCTGGGTATCTGCAAAAGAACCACACCTGATTGAGCGTCTTCCAGTAGGAAAATACACACTTTTGGAAAAAATTGCACCAAAAGGATATATCATTTCCAACAAAGTGACATTTGAGGTCAAGGAAACTGGAGAAGTCCAGAAAGTAACAATGGAAGATGCCCATGCAATGGGAAAAATCATCTTAAATAAAACGGATAAGGATACCAAAAAACCACTGAAAGGGGTGGAATTTACCATTTATGACAGTGAGGGGAAAGAACTGGAAATACTGGTAACTGATAGCACTGGTCATGCAGAATCCAAGGAATATCCGATTGCTACATTTAAGGATAGCAAATATGACAAGCAGCTTACTTATACCGTTTGTGAAACCAAAACATTGGATGGATACAAACTGGATAATACCAAGCATGAAGTGAAATTTGAGTATGTGGATGATAAAACTCCGATCATTGCGTACACACTGGATGTGACCAATGAAAAAGTTCCGGAAGAGGAGATACCATCCACACAAGATACCCCAAGCACCACAACAACTTCTGCACCGAAGACAGGAGATGAGAGCAACATAGCAGTATTACTGTTACTGATGGGCATTTCCGCAGGTGGGGCAGGACTATTATTCTGGTTCAAAAAGAGAAAGAAATAAAATAGTAAAGTAAATCAACAGGGGCTGTGCGAATACAGCTCCTGCATTTAAAAGAAAGCAGGTAGCGAATATGAAAAATATGAATACAGAAGTAGAGACAATGAATAAACGAATGGAAGTAAAGCGATTGGCGGCATACGGACAGAAGTTGACCAAGAATAAAGAACAGATGAAAAAGGAGGACAAATAATATGACATATCAGGAATTTAAAGACTATATGGTTGATAATATCAAAACATATCTGCCAGAAAAATATCAGGATGCACAGGTGGAAATCAGCGAAGTGGAAAAGAATAACGGTTTAAAACTGGATGGATTGGCAGTAAGACTTCCAGAACAAAATATGTGCCCGAACATATATCTCAATCAATTCTATCAGGATTATGAAGCAGGACGAGATGTGGAGGATATTTTACAAAACATTGCAGAAATTCGGGAAATGAATGATGTATCAAAAAAAGTGGAGGTGGAGCAGTTGTTAGGTTATGACAATATAAAGGATTCGATTATTTTCAGAGTAATTGGTGCAAAACAGAATGAAGGCAGACTTCAAAATATGCCGCATCGTATAGAAAAAGATATGGCACTGATTTATCAGGCTTTGGTTCAGACAACAGAAGATAGACTGGTAACAGCGCAGATTACAAATGATATGATGGATCGATTAGGGGTAAATGAAAATACACTTCATGAGATTGCCATGATAAACACTCAGCGAGAATTTCCTATGAGTTTTCAACCAATGGAGGAAGTATTAAAAAGCGTTTTACGAAAAGATTTTATGGGAATCAATTTGGACGAGCTTTCGGATGATGACGATACAAAAGAATTTTTAGAAACTCTTTTTCAAGAGGGTATGGAAGAAATGAAAGAGAACGAAGCTCCCCTCTATGTCCTTTCTAACGAGCAGAAAATGAATGGAGCAGCGGTATTATTTTACCCAGAGGTGCAGGAAGAAATTGCTAAGCAGATGGGAGGAGATTACTTTGTTCTTCCCTCATCAATTCATGAAGTGCTGATTTTACGGGATGATGGAACAGGGGATTATCAAGAATTAAAAGACCTGGTCAATGACGTAAATGAAACCCAGGTGGAACCGGAGGAGGTGCTGACGGGGGAAGTATATTGCTATGACCAAGAGAGTAAACAGTTGATGTTTGCCAGTGAAAAGGCGGAGCGAAGTCAGGCGGTGGAAAAGTCAGAGGAAAAGCCGTCAATTATGGATACATTGAAAGCGAAGAAGGAAGAAGCAATGCAGAGTATATCAGCACCGATGGGGAAAATGAAAGCAGCAGAGATGGAGATATAGGCAGGTAAAACAAGAGAAAAATAGTGATATTTGGAATGTTCCGATGAGATTTAAGGAAGAAAATATTTTGATTGCTTTATAGGGAGTTTATTGTTAGAATATTTAACAGGAGTAACCGTGTACAGGGTGGTTTATTAGCCTTCCGGATTTTTGAGTTCCTTTGGGAACATACAAAAGAAGGGAGGTGGAGCGGATGGATACATACCAGGTATTAACATTATTGTTTCTTGGTGGTACTTTTCTGATCGCGCTGCTTGCCTATTTGGATAATAGGAATAACAAGCCAAAAAAATAATGCCTACCCTGTCTGCAAACAGAGTAGGCGGCTCTCATTGAGAGCTAATTGACCTATATCCGGAAGCATCCACCTTGTGGGCGGTTGCTCTTTCTAAATAAAATATAACATTGTTTCTCCCAAATGTAAAGCGAAAAATGATGGCAGCCAGGCACTGATAAAAAGTGAATAAGGCTGTTTTTTTATTGCAAAGGAGGAGAATCATTGGCAAGAAAAATTGATTTTATATCCCAACTGTCAGAACAGACAGCCAGGGACATTGTAAAAAACGGAGAGGAATGGAGTCAGTATCTGAATACTGCTTCAAGACTTTATAAGTATCCGTTCCAGGAACAGATGCTGATTTTTGCACAGCGACCAGATGCAACAGCCTGTGCAAGTATTGAAATCTGGAATGAGAAGATGAATTGCTGGGTGAATAAGGGAGCAAAGGGCATTGCACTCATAGATGAGGATGCACCACGCCCACGATTGAAATATGTGTTTGATGTTTCCGATGTTCATAAAGCAAGACGAATCGGACGTGATCCGTACCTGTGGCAGATGCGGGAGGAGCATGAAGAAACGATTCTAAAACGATTGGAAAAGACCTATGGTGCGACAAATACAGAAATGTCTTTTGCAGACAGGATTTTGGCAATTGCAGAGCAGATTACCTTTGATACATATGAGGAAATTGCAGAAGATATGATGTATCTGACAGAGGGGAGTTTCTTAGAAGGATTGGACGCATATTCCATGAAAGTCCATCTTCGGTATACCCTGCAGGCGAGTATTTCATACACGTTACTTACCCGCTGTGGATTGGATGCGGAAAACTACATGGATGCACTGGATTTTGAACATATCCATGAATTTAATACCCTTCCAGTGCTGTCGCAGCTTGGCGCAAACACTACAGAACTGTGTAAACCTGTGCTTATGGAGATTGGCAGAGCCATTCGTGCATATGACAGAGAAATTTCTGAAAAAGGGCTTGCAAATGAGCCTGAGCCACGCTATAATGCTTTAAAGCGTGAAAGTGAAGAGCGTGAGGAAGAACTTACAGATACGGTACAGGAAACGGAGCAATCCAGTGAGAAAGAAAAACAGGAGGAAAAAAGTGATGAGCATGGAATTGACATATCAGAAGAACGGAGATTATTACATCCCGAATATCCAGATGGACGAACAACCGGAGATAATCCTTACAAAGTACGGTCTGATGAGGAAGAATTATCTGAAGGAACACAAGAAGGGAATTTATTCGGGGATGCTGCTGTCGGGCAAACTGATGAGCCACCTGCAGGAGATTCAGGAGACAGCAGAGGAGCGCATGGAACTTCTTATGAGCCAGATGGCGAAAGCCGAGGGCGTGAACGAGGAACTGAAAGAGAAGGATCAGATGTTCTGGACACAGCAGATGAACAACATCCAGCACGCAGCGGAGGAGACAATTCTGGCAGAACTGATTTACAACTAAATACCGAAGAAGTGAAAGAATCGGACAGTCAAGAGCTGCCCGATTTTTTTGACTTCCTAAACAGTCAGGGAGAAGAATCCGCAGATAATATTCTGCGGGGACTGCTTTGCTTTGATGATTACCTGAAAGAAAAACGTACAGACATCGCGGCTTATTTCATAACGGAACCAGATGCAGAAAAACGAACTGCTTTTATAAAAAAGGCATACAACAAAGATTATAGTGAGTTTGATGTAGGAATGAACCGAGTTGGATATAAGGCAAAAGAAAATGGTCTTGTCATTTGGGCAGGGAATTATCTAGCTCGTTCCTGTGAAGCACAGTTGTCCTGGGATGTAGTCCGAGAGTTAATTGATGACTATCTTGCGGAAAATATTTATCTCGTGCCGGGAGAGATGATTAATCTGCCAGAGCTTGGGAGAGAGGCTGGGGAATATCAGCAGCTTAGTTTCTTTCCAAGTATGGAGGAACAGATTGGAAATATTGCGATTGATCATGCAGATGAGAAGGCATTGATTCCAACCAATTCTTTGATTTCCGAACGGATGATAGATTATGCACTGGTAACAGGTGGCGGTCAAAGGGATACAAGGGCGAGGATATTTGCAAAGTATCAAAAAGGATTAGATGCTGATACTATGAGTGAATTTCTGAAACAGGAATATGGAAAAGGTGGAAAAGGATTTTCCTTTGAAGGAGAGCCTTTCTGCATCTGGTATGACGAAAGTGGAATGAATTTTTCTAAAGGAACAGCAGCAAGACATGAGTCAATGCGTACTTTATCCTGGAGTGAAGTAGAAGAACGTACCTTTGACTTACTTGAAGCTGGAAGGTACATGGATGAAGTCGAAATGTGGCACGTACCGATGCAGGAAAAACAGGAACTTGCATCCAAGATTTATTTTTTCTTTCGGGATGAGTATGGAATAATGCCGTCAGAGGTTGCAACCAAGGTATATGGATATCCAGATGCAGAAAAAGAGATTATAGAGCATTTATCTACACCAGAAGGCATCGTCCAGATTTTAGCACAGATGGATCAAGCCATCGAGGAAATCCATAACGGAGAGGTTACGCCACGATTCCGGCTGATTTATAAACCAGAGGATATTCGCCAGTCCGTAGAAGAACTGAAACGAGAGCCTGTTCCTTTCCCGTCAGCAACGGATTTGGAAATCCCAGCAGAAACCTTTATCACACAGGATGAGATTGATTATAAATTAAGCAGAGGAAGCAATGTTTCAGAAGGATTGTTTCGTATTTATGATTATTTCTTAGAAGGACATACGAAAAAAGAATTGGCAGATTTTCTGAAACAGGAGTATGGAACGGGTGGAGGTTCTCCGGCATTGGTTGGAGCATGGCACAGTTACGCAGATCATGATGCAAAAGGTCTGAAATTGAGTAAGGGCAGCATCTTTGAGCCATCTGCAAAGATTCTATTGACCTGGGCAAAGGTGGCAGAACGTATTCAGAAATTGATTGACACAGACCGCTTTATAACCCCGCAGACCAAAGAAGAATACGAAAAGTGGAAAGAAAAGCAAGAACAGAAAGCACTGGAAAAGGCACAGGCAGAATTGCAGGAAGAACCAGCTCCCCGCCTTGTGGTGGCAGTTGAAAATACGGAAGATTATGCTGACCCAAGTATCGGCTTCTTTACTTTCCATTATCAGGATGGCAGGGAAGGTATCCGTTACCGTCTTGTCACGATTGGAGAAGATGGGAAGTTAGAAGCCTATCCAGAAGCAAATAAGTTCTTTATCAATGAAGTTGCCTGCAGGGAGTATATTGCCGAATATTCCGAAAAACTGCGTGTGATTTCCTATGATGAGATTGTCCAACAGGCGGGAGAAAATCTGAAAGAAAAGATGGAAGTAAAAGATATTTCAGAGTCGCAGGATATTATCGAGGAGATAGGAGAAGCAGAGGAAACAGAGAAACAGGGGACGGTAGATGCAGTAGCAGAAAATCAGGAACAATCCGAGGATATAGAGCAGTCCGAGGACAGCTTAGACCTCTTAGAACCGGATTTAGATGTTCCTGAATCTAAAACTTCTTATGAGTCGGAAATTGATACTTCCCAGGCAGTCAATTACCGTATTACCAATGATGCCCTCACCGCTGGAAGTGCACAGGAGAAATTTGATCGTAACATTGCTGCTATCATGACATTACAGCTTATCGAAAATGAGAAGCGTACAGCCACACCAGAAGAACAGGAGATTTTAGCAGGCTATGTAGGGTGGGGAGGACTCTCCGAAGCCTTTGATGAACGAAACAATGCCTGGCATGACCGATGTCTTACACTAAAAGGATTACTGAATGAGCAGGAGTACAGTGCAGCCAGAGAATCCACTTTGACTGCTCATTACACTTCGCCAGTGGTAATCCGTTCCATCTATGAAGCATTAGGAAATATGGGATTTGAAAAAGGCAATGTATTAGAGCCATCTATGGGAACTGGAAATTTCTTCGGAATGCTGCCGGAAGCAATGGCGCAGAGCCGCTTGTATGGAGTGGAGCTTGACAGCCTGACTGGAAGGATTGCAAAACAGCTATATCCCAAAGCAAGGATACAGGTTACAGGCTTTGAAAAGACGGATTATCCAGATGATTTCTTTGATGTGGCAGTGGGAAATGTCCCTTTTGGTGATTATAAGGTATTTGACCGTAAGTATGACAAATACAATCTGCTGATTCACGATTATTTCTTTGCAAAATCCATTGACAAAGTAAGGCAGGGCGGCGTGGTAGCCATGATAACATCCAGTGGTATGGGCGGTGGTACTTTCGATAAGAGGGACAGCCGAACTAGACGCTATATTGCTCAAAGATGCGACCTGTTGGGGGCAATACGATTACCAAGGGGAACTTTTGAAGATGCCAACCTGACTACAGATATTTTGTTTTTCCAGAAACGGGAAAGACAGCGAGATCTAATCAATGAAGAACCAGACTGGGTACAGACCACAGTCGTGCATGAGAGTGATTTTACCAAAGCAGATGGAGAAGTGGTAAAAAACAAATTGTACACTAACAATTATTTTCTGGAACATCCGGAAATGGTTCTGGGTAAGCAGGAAGTGATTTCCGGACCATTTGGTCCGCAGCTTATCTGTACGCCTACGGGAGATAATCTGGAAGAACAGTTAAAGGAAGCGGTCAGCCATATCCAGGGCAGTATTGAAAGCGTGGGGCTTGATGAGCTGGAGGATGAACTGGAGAGAACTACGATTCCAGCAGATCCGGATGTGAAAAATTACAGCTATACCGTTGTGGATGGAGAAGTCTATTACAGGGAAGATTCTGTGATGAAACCTGTGGAAATGTCGGAATCCATGCGGGAGCGTATCAAAGGGATGGTTGCCATCCGTAATGCGACAAATGATGTCATTGACTATCAGTTAGAAGAATACGGAGAGTCAGCAATCAAAGAAAAACAGGTAGAATTATCGGATTTATATGATGATTTTACGAAGAGGTTCGGTCTGATTAGTTCTCAGACCAACAAGCGGGCATTCAATCAGGATTCCAGTTATTGTCTGCTGTGTTCACTGGAAGTCTTAAATGAAGATGGCACATTGAAGCGGAAAGCGGATATGTTTACCAAACGCACCATCAAGCGACAGGAAACAGTTACTTTTGTGGATACACCGACAGAAGCACTGGCAGTTTCTATGAGTGAGAAAGCCTGTGTGGATATTGGATATATGGCGGAGCTGCTTGGAGGTTCAGACAATTATGACAGGATTGTAACAGAGCTTGGTGGTGTTATTTTCAAGAATCCATTAAGTGACCTGGATGATCCATATGCAGGCTGGGAGACAGGGGATGAGTATCTATCTGGAAATGTACGTGAAAAGCTGGAAATCGCCAGACTATGTGCAGAGAACCATCCAGAATATACCGCAAATGTTATTGCCCTGGAACAGGTGCAGCCAAAACTTCTGGATGCTTCTGAAATCGAGGTGCGGTTGGGGGCAACCTGGGTAGAACCACGTTATATTGATGATTTTATGCAGGAAGTTTTTGAAACGGCGAGAGGGAAGTTCGAGAAAGGAACCATCGGCACACAGTATTCGGAAATCAGCGGGCAGTGGAATATCAGAGGAAAAAGTGCCGACTTTGGCAATCCGCTCACAGAAGCTACTTATGGAACAGGAAGAGCCAATGCTTACAAGATATTGGAAGATTCCTTAAATCTGCGCGATAGTCGGATATTTGATACCATCATGGAAGATGGCAAGGAAAAGCGTGTCCTGAATAAAAAAGAAACCATGCTGGTCAGCCAGAAGCAGGAAGCAATTCGTGAAGCCTATAAGGACTGGATATTTCGGGATGCCGAGCGCAGGGAGGTTTTATGCAAGAAATATAATGAGCTATTCAATTCCAACAGACCGAGAGAATACGATGGCAGTCATCTAACTTTTCCGGGAATGTCTCCAAATATCGGTATGCGTTCTCATCAGAAAAATGCAGTGGCCCATCAGCTTTATGGTAATAATACACTCCTTGCTCACTGCGTAGGAGCAGGAAAGACCTATGAAATGGCAGCGGCGGCAATGGAGAGCAAACGGTTGGGACTGGCACAGAAGTCCTTATTTGTTGTGCCGAACCATCTGACTGGACAGTGGGCGAGTGAATTCTTAACTCTTTATCCAGGCGCAAATATCTTAGCAGCAACGAAAAAAGATTTTGAGCCAGCAAACCGAAAGAAGTTCTGTTCCAGGATTGCTACTGGGGATTATGATGCAGTGATCATCGGTCACAGTCAGTTCGAGAAAATTCCATTATCCAAAGAACGGCAGGCAGCAATGATCGAGCGACAGGTCAGTGACATTACTTTAGAAATTGAGAGTTTAAAATCCAGTCATGGAGAGCGGTATACCATTAAGCAGATGGAAAAAACGAAGAAATCTCTGCTTGCCCGATTGGAACGGTTAAATGACAACTCCAGAAAGGATGATGTAGTCACCTTTGAGCAGTTAGGTGTAGACAGGCTCTTTGTAGATGAGAGCCATTCGTACAAGAATTGTATGAAACGTTGCCGTATAAGGTAAATTTGATTCATTTACCGAAATCGACCAACAGAAATCACTTAGAAATAAGAATGAACTGTGAGAACTTAAATCTCAAAATCAAGGGAGAATTACCCTTGCCACACAGAATCAACGCTGATGACAGAATATCAAAACTGTAGGCGGTGTGCGAGATAATACTTCACTATGCGAGGTGGCTGTTTCCACCCACGTGTAAAGTGTGAAGAAGTCGTAACTTGATGTCCCAAGTCCTTCGGGATATGGAATATATAGTGCGGTCTTCCGAAAACTATGGTTAAACGTAGAACAAGCTATGCAGCATCGTAAGAGTTGACGGCGTTCGAAAGAGCGAGCTTTAGGTCAGAATGTATTGCTGGTTTTTCAATATATTCCTGTATGGGTGCAATACCATACAGAACACACAGAAACTGTGATTCAAAGTGTGTTTATGTCCTACGGTGTAAGGTAGCAACCTAAGGTTTTCAAGTAGTTGAATCTACAAAAGGATAGAGATTTAGGAACGTTTGAGAGCCTGTATTGGAGCTTTACAGAGTGATGAAGATACAGGCAGTCAGCAGTCCCATAGTAGTCTGAGACTGGAATAAGCCAGTTACAAGAGCTGAAATGCTCATGGCGAAGGGGACTAGTCAAGTTAATTTACAAATTTCACAAAAAGAAAAGAATAAACTCCCTGAAATATGGGTGACGAACTGCGAGGTGATTGCCTTGTGCATTTGAACGTCAAATTTTCAACAGAAGCGGAAATGAAGCAGACCTTAGATTTTCTTTATGAGAAATCGAAAAAGGGAATCGCATTTACAGGTCTTGTAGAAGCAATGGTAAATGAAGTTACGATTGTAACCGCAATTCATAACATTAAGTCGAACAAGGGCAGTAAAACGGCTGGAGTTGACAAAGTGAAGATGGACAGATATCTGCAAATGCCAAAAGAGGAACTAATTGCACTAATAAGAGATAATTTCAGAAACTACAGACCTAAACCAGCAAGAAGAGTCTATATACCTAAAAAGAATGGAAAACAACGCCCACTGGGTATTCCAACAGTTTTGGATAGAATTATACAGGAATGTGTGAGAATCGTTATAGAGCCTATATGTGAAGCAAAGTTTTATCCACATAGTTACGGATTTCGTCCGTACAGGGCACAAAAACACGCAATCAGAGATATCATAAATGTAATCAATGCTTCTACTAGGTCGCAAGACCAACCTGTATGGGCAGTAGAGGGAGATATCAAGGGTTGCTTTGACAACATCGATCACAGGCTACTGTTAAGTAAAATATGGCGAATTGGAATCCATGACAAAAGGGTAATCAAGATGATACAACAGATGCTAAAAGCTGGATATATTGAAAGTGGCACACGCAACGATACAATAGTCGGCACCATGCAAGGCGGTATCTTGTCGCCCTTGCTGTCAAATGTGTATTTAAACGATTTTGATTGGTTTGTAGGAAGAACGTATATGGAGCCACACAGACAATGCAAGCATAAATGCAATGATACACGCAGGCTAAAATGGTCTGGTGTCACTCCAAAGTACAATTTTCGTTTTGCTGATGATTGGGTAATAATTACGTCAACAGAACAGGAAGCATATAGGTTAAAACGTATGCTTACAAAGTATTTTAGAAATAAAATGAAGCTGGAATTATCACAGGAAAAGACTTTCGTAACAGACCTTAGAACAAAGGGAATACATTTCCTTGGTTTTGTGGTCAAGGCGGAAAGAAAAAGGAAAACCCCAGACCCAAAAACTTGGTCGGATAATCTGGTTGGGAAACCATTGCCAGATATGGAGCGATTGAAAGGCAAAATAGAAAAGATTGCTGATGAAGTCCGAGTGATTGGAGAACAAACAGAAAGGAGTGTACAGGCGGCACAGATACAACATGTTAATTCAATGATTATCGGATTAGCACAATATTTACAGCCCTCAATATGTTCTCATGCGTTCCATGCCATTGACAGAAGAACGAACAACACAGCATTGGCGGTGTGGAAAAAGAGATTTCCAAAGCATTACAATCAATACCAGATTCCAATGGAAAATCTCTGTAATCTACCGCATAGACATGAAGGCTATAAAAGCAAAACATTTGCTGTTCCAATAGAGGGAAAATGGTTTGGAATTACCTATGCATTTATTACGCATAGCAAATATGAAGCAAAACCATTTGACCAACGTATGACACCTTATACCGAAGAAGGCAGGAGAATTTACAGTTATTATCGTAGTAAAACAAAGCATCTGCCTTGTGATAGACCATCTGTCAATACGGAAAGGGATATACAACTTTCGGTGTACGCAAAAACAGTATTTAATTTTGAATATTTTATGAATAGGGAATATGCGTATAACAGGGACAACGGAAAATGTAAATGTTGTAAGAAACCGCTATTTTTAGATAGCAAGAAATTCTGCTATCACGTCAAAGGGGAATTGCCACTAGAGAAAGTAAACAAAGTGCAAAATCTCATATGGTTATGCAATAACTGTTACAAAATGGTCAACAATGGTCCGATACCGCCAAACATAGACGAAAAGGTATTAAAGAAGATTCAGAAGTACAAACAAAAGTGAAATTTGTAAGCACGATATGTACCGTGAGGGCATTGAGTGTTGAACCCCGATGGAGGGTAGTAAGTTAATTTGATGGAACGCCGGGTGCGATGAAAGTTGCATGCCCGGTGTGGGACGGGGGAAAAGTTGGAGATAATATCAAAGACTTACCTATCGTCATTGTTCCTCTATACCAAGATGCGAAATGTGGCAGGCATTGCACAAACAGAAGCACAAAAGTCTTCGGATATGTTCGCTAAGTGCCAGTACATGGACGAATTGACAGGAGGGAAAGGTATTACCTTTGCCACAGGCACACCAATCAGTAATAGTATGACGGAGTTGTACACCAACATGCGCTACTTACAGTATGGCACACTGCAGCGATTGGGTCTGGGACACTTTGACAGTTGGGCTGCTTCCTTTGGAGAAACCATCACTGCCATCGAACTTGCACCAGAAGGAACTGGATATCGGGCAAAGACAAGATTTGCTAAATTCTTCAATCTGCCAGAGTTGATATCTATATTCAAAGAAGCTGCGGACATTCAGACACCAGATATGTTAAACCTGCCAGTGCCGGAGGCAATCCATGAGAACGTAGTCTTAAAGCCAAGCGAATATCAGCAGGAGATGGTAAAAAGTCTTGCCGACAGAGCAGAGGATGTAAGAAACGGAAATGTGGATGCAACCGTCGACAATATGCTCAAAATAACCAACGATGGAAGAAAACTGGCACTGGATCAGCGGCTGATCGATGCCCTTCTTCCAGATGAATCAGAATCTAAGGTCGGGGCGTGTGTGGAACGTGCAGTAAAACTGTGGGAAGATACCGCAGAGAAAAAGTCAGCACAGCTTATTTTCTGTGATTTATCCACCCCGAAAAATGATGGAACATTTAACGTGTATCAGGATATCAGAGACAAGCTGGTGGCAAAAGGAGTGCCGCCAAAGGAAATCGCCTTTATCCATGATGCCAATACCGAATTAAGAAAAGCGGAGCTGTTCGCAAAGGTTAGAAGCGGACAGGTTCGCTTTTTGCTTGGATCTACTGCGAAAATGGGTGCTGGAACAAATGTACAGGACAGGCTGATTGCAGAGCATCATCTGGATGTTCCTTGGCGTCCATCGGACATTGAGCAGAGGGAAGGTCGCATCGTTCGACAGGGAAATCAGAATAAAAAGGTACATATCTTCCGATATGTAACAGAAGGAACATTTGATAGTTATTCCTGGCAGCTAATTGAGAACAAGCAGAAATTCATTTCCCAGATTATGACCAGTAAATCCCCGGTACGAAGCTGTGAGGACGTGGATGAAGCAAGTTTAAGCTATGCGGAAGTCAAAGCACTTGCTACAGGAAATCCATATATCAAAGAAAAGATGGATTTGGATATTCAGGTATCTAAACTAAAACTGTTAAAAGCGAACCATACCAGTCAGATCTACCGGATGGAAGATAACATTGCCAAGCATTATCCAAAGAAGATCGGATTGCTGAAGGAACGGATTGCCGCTTATCAGTTAGATGTGGAGCATTACCGAGAAGCGAAGTCAGAGGATAAAGAAATCTTTGCCATGAAGTTAGGGGAGCGTACTTATACAGATAAAAAGGAAGCTGGTACTGCCCTCATTGCATTTTGCAGTCAGGTAAAGACACCGGGTGTTGCAGCACCAATCGGGGAATATCTTGGATATAAGATGAGCGTGGAATTTGATACTTTTTATCATAAATTCACACTGAACTTGAAAGGTGCGTTGACCCATTCCATTGAAGTGGGTGCGGATGCTCTTGGAAATCTGACTCGTATCAACAATGCTTTAGATGGAATGGAAGGAAAGCTTCAACAGGAGCAGGAAGCACTTGCTAACACAGAAAAACAGCTTGCCAATGCAAAAGAAGAAGTAACGAAGCCATTTCCACAGGAAGTTGAGCTGCAGGAGAAGATGGAGCGATTAACAGAATTAAATGCACAGCTTAATATGGATGAAAAAAGCGAGTCTGTCAGTTTGGAAGAACCAGAGGAGGAAGTGAGAGTGGCAGAGCGGATGGTCAGCGAGAAACGTCCGTCCATTATGGATAAGCTGGCCATGTTCAAGGAACAGAGCAGCAATAATGTACCAGAACCAATGAAACCAAAAGAAAAGACAGAAGAATTATAGGAGGATGTACTTATGAACACAGAGAAGAACCAGGACAACATCAAAATAGATATGCCGGAACAGGAGCAGATGCCGGGGATGGAGGAATTGTTAAAGATTCTCATTGACTTAAATATGTCCCAGAGCCAGCAGTCGGTATCCCTGCTTATGAATTATATGAATGACGTGGAAGATAATTTCTTCACAGTGCTGCAGGAGCTGGATGCAGTGAAGGAGCAGCTTGCCAATATTCAGAATACACCACAGACCAAAGAAACACGTCACACCCTGTCAGAACTGGCAGGAAAGATGGGAGAACGTGTGGCATCTCTGCAGGGGCAGATGAAAGAATGGCGAGCGGATTTGAATGGAAAAGCCACACAGCTTGTTCAGAACTTTAAAGAGCGTGGTGTAGAAGTATTGAATAATGTATGCGGTTTTCTTGGGATAAAAGACACCTTGATGCAGATGAAAGAGTCCTTAAGTGCCCACGCACAGCAGATGCAGGGTTCGATGGATAAGATTGATCAGGTAAGTCAGGAACTTCGGGAAGCATCTACGCATGTCAAGAATGTGGGCAGAGCAATGGCAGGAAAAGAAGCACAGAAATCCCCAGAAGCAAAAGAAAGCGGGTTCTTCTATCAGATGAAACGTCCTTATCAGAGTATGAAGAATTTCTGTGAAAAGCAGACAGAGAAACTGAGTAAGAGCATTGAATCACTGGAACGTATGGAACAGTCGGCTGACCAGTCCGTTGCAAGGCGAGTAGAACAGAAAGAAGAGCAAAAGGTACAGCAGAAACAGGATGTGAATAAGCCTTCGATTATGGAGAAGTTGCAGGATTTAAAGGAGAAGCAGGAGAGCCAGACAAAGGCAGCACCGATGGCAGAGAAAGTAAAGACACAGGAAAATGCGCTGTAGGGGACAGCGCGGAAAGGAGTTATTATGGCAGATAGTAAACGAGTAAAGGAACAGTTAAAGGAGATCACAGACCGTCTGGAGCAGGGCATTATGGAAGTATTTGAAAGTGAGAAATACAAAGAATACTTAGATACCATGAGCAAATTTTACAATTACAGCTTTAACAATACTATGCTCATTGCCATGCAAAAACCAGATGCAACACTGATTGCCGGGTATAAGGCATGGCCAAACAAATTTGAACGTCATGTAAGACGTGGGGAGAAGGGAATCCGCATCATTGCACCAGCTCCCGTTACGGTAAAAGAAGAACTAGAAAAACTTGACCCTGTGACGCAGGAACCGATGCTGGATGCACATGGAAATCCGGTCATGGAAGAAGTGGAAATCAGGATGCCTAATTTTAAGGTCATTTCTGTTTTTGATGTGTCCCAGACGGAAGGGAAGGAACTGCCTGACCTGGCAGTGGACGAGCTGACTGGAGATGTGGAGCAGTATGATATTTTCATGCAGGCATTGACAGCAGTTTCGCCTGTGCCTATTGGGTATGAGGAAATCCCGGACGAGGCAAAGGGATATTATCATCTGGAGGATAAACGGATTGCATTACAGGAGGGCATGAGCCAGATTCAGAACAGTAAGACTGCCATTCATGAGATTGCACATGCTACTCTTCATGATATTGACCTTAACAATCCTACGCAGGATATAGAGGGAAGAAAAGACAGAAAAACAAAGGAAGTAGAAGCAGAGAGCATTGCCTACGCAGTATGCCAGCATTACGGGATAGATACATCGGATTATTCTTTTGGTTATGTGGCAGGATGGAGTTCTGATAAGGAAATGAAGGAACTGAAAAGCTCTCTGGAAACAATTCGCAAGACTTCCGCAACTTTAATCCATGCCATTGATGAACGCATGTCAGAGCTGCAGCATGCGAAAGTGCAGGAAGTGGAACAGGAAGAAATTACAGAACCAATCAGAGATGATGATGTAATTGTCATGGTGTCTGCTTCCATGGGAAGTGAGTATGAGATTGATAAGATTTCCAATATGGGACAGGCAGAGGTAAGAACTATCTTAGAAGATATGACAGAACTTCCAGAAGGTAATTGGGGTGGAAATGTACAGGCATATCTGGAATACAGAGGAGCAGAGATTGTACCATTGATGTCTACAAGCAGTGCACAATGGGATGGATATCCTACATTCTATGATTTTGAGTACAGTATGGATACGAATAAAGTCTATGCAATTTCAGATTTGTCCCCTATGGAACAGGTTGAGAACATGATAAATCGTATGGAATTTGACCGTTCTGTTTTTAATGATAGAGAACGAAATCTTCTGACCAATTATACTTATAAATTTGCGAATATGGATGATACCAGAGCCTTGGCTATTGAATTAAGGGATGCACTGGACGCACCAGATGCCAGAGCAATATACGATATTATGGAACGTGCAGAGGCAGAGATAGAGGCATTGCCGGATCAAATGATGAGCTTTACGAAACGAAATGAGTATGGCTACACCTATAATAATATCTATCCGCTTACCAAGGGAAGGGCAGTGGATATGTGGGAACAGGAGTTACCGATTCTTCTTTTGCATACGGATAATACCGAAGCCTATGCAGATAGTATAGAGGATATTATAGGGTTTGATGGTATTTTTGGTATTGAGCAGGAAGTCTGGGAGCGAGTAAAGGAAGAAAGGAGAGAAAGAGAACCCATTAGGGAAGAAACAGTGCAAAGTCCAGAAGATAAGTTGCTTCATGGAGAACAGAACAGCTTTGGCATTTATCAGTTAAAAGAGGGCGAGGAACTGCACTACCATCGTTTTGAGGGACTGGAACGATTGAGAAATCATGGTCTGAAGGTGGAAAAGAAGAATTACGAGTTGATTTACACTGCTCCGCTACAGGAAGGGCAGACATTGGATGATATCTTTGAGCAGTTTAACCTGTTCCATCCAGAGGACTTTACCGGGCATTCTTTATCAGTTAGTGATATTGTATTGATTCATAAGGATGGGGTAAATACCGCACAGTATGTAGATAGCTTTGGTTTTCAGGAAATATCGGACTTTTTGGAAGTGCAGGCGGAACTGGAACAGCAGACAGAAGCAGCGTATGAATTTGCTGACCGTTATCTAATGATTCACGAGTGTGAAGATGGATATGATTATACATTTTATAATAGGCAATATCAGGAAATGGATGGTGGTGTTTATGAAAATCCTGATATTACGCTGGATGAAGCAGTACACATCATTCTGACAGATGATCCGTTTCCAGATATGGAACGGGCACCAGTGGATTATGAGGAATTGGATGAAAAGGTAGAAGAAGCAAATCGGATTGTGCCACCAGAAGAACCAGAAAAAGTTGAAGTTATGACAGAAAAGCCAGAGCAGTTCATTACTTTTTATGTGGCAGAGTGTATGGAATTTACCATGCTTGGGGAGTATCATGAGAATTTAACAATGGAGCAGGCAGTGGAAATCTATCACAGTATTCCTGCAGAGCGGATGCATGGCGGAAAAGGGATTGGTTTTGTCCTTCACAACGCCAATGAGCTGGGAGATGCCTTTCAGGATATGGAATTTGATTTGTATTCGGCAGGAAGTATCGATGTGGATACCATCAACCATATTCCGGAGTTTCGGGACAGTTCGTTGGTACAGCAGGCAATCGAAGATGTGAAGGTACATTTTCCGGTTGCAGAGGTCTGGGACAGGGAAACAAAGGCAGAGGAAGTCAGACAGTTAGTGGAACAATTTGCAACGGACTGTGAACAATATGCCATTGAGTTAGACCAGTTCTTTGAGGATTACGATACCTATGAGTATCGAGATTCGATAGAAGATAAAGAGGAGAATGTTCAGACGATTGCTGCCAGTGTACAGCAGGGAGATACCGCACATTTAAAGGAATGGCTGCAGAGCGTCATCGAGGAGGAAGAACCTATCGAAGATGTGAAACGAGCGGAAGAACTGCTGAAACAGCTTGATGATCTTGCAGTCAGACGGGAGAAAAATCCACTCACAAAAGTAGAAGAACAGGAAGAAGTAAGCTATGATCAGATTGATGGTATGCTCAATAATATGGAATCAGAAGATACGGAGCAGATTTTTCAAACAGGTATCTCCATTGCGGATAATCTGGCAGAAAAAAAGAAGCAAATTGCTAGAGGAGGTGTGCAGGAAAAGCCGGAAAGAAATCCAGATAAGAAACTAGGAAGGGAAATGGACTAATATGTTGAAGTTATGTATGGAATGAAATAAGAGAATAATACAGAAAAAGTAGAAATGCTTGAGCAAAAAGTTTATTTGTTATTTACAAAGTGTTTTCATGATTGTTAGGACTGGAGGCTAATATGTCGGTATCAATAATGAAAGGGGTGTAACTATTATGATGAGTACACAAATCAAAGATTCCATTGGGAGACAACAACTGACGTTAAATATCAGAACCATGTTTGATAAGGCACAAGAAAAATTATTTCCTCAGTATGAAAAACAGATTCAATTGCTAAAAAATGTCAAAGGAAGCATTGCGACCTATATAAATGATTACGATTGTGCACAAGTTTATCAGTATTATGCGGTGTCGCCAAATTACTTATTAGAAGCAAGAATGCTGCGGAGAATGGATATTGCAGTGAGTGTAGTATGCGTAAGAGAAACGATAGAAGAATATCTGAATAAACCTATGATGCCAAAGGTGATGAAGAGCGTTTTGCATTATTATATTCTTCAATTCTTAAATGCAATGGATTATATCGTTGTTACTAATAAGAAAAACATAGAATTTCTGAAAGAAGAAGGAGTAGTACAGCCTCAGATTTGTTACATTGATGATTCGGATGAACGGCAGGAGGCAAATCAGTGGTTGCAATTTTATTATAAAGTTTCATTATCAGAAACATAGAATTTAGATTTCGTTTAGAAATCGTTTCTGTTCATTTAAGATGTCATTTTTATAATGAAAACATCGAAAGTGGAAAGGAACGATTTTTTATGTATTTACTTGCATTTTTCATACCGATTTGCGCTATGGTTTTAGGCTTTGTTTTAAATAGCGTATTTCCATTTGGAGATAAATCCGCACTCATTATTGATGGTGTTCACCAATACCTTGGGTTTTATCAGGAACTGATTCACCAATTAGGACAAGCTGGTGATTTCTGGCATGCAACGCATGCACTAGGATATAATTTCTTCTCTGTGTTTGCATATTATCTGGCAAGCCCTTTTAATTTGATTGTTCTATTTTTGAATCGATTTCTAAATATAAATGAAGCCGTTACGATTGTCATTCTATTGAAAATAGGCCTTACCAGTGTCAGCATGGCATGGTATGTGAAAAAGCGATTTGCACTTAGCAATTACAAGGCACTCCCGATTGCAGCTATGTATGGATTATCAAATTTTATTGTTGGATATTACAGTAATCTGATGTGGCTGGATGCTGTTATGATTCTGCCAATTCTTGCATATATGATTGAAGAAATATTGGAACAGAAACATTATAAGGGATACACATTAGTTCTGTTTTATTGTATTTTTACGAATTATTACATGGGATTTATGATCTGTATCTTTGCAACACTTTATTTTATGGCTCTTACGATACTAAAAAAGCCGGCGTGGAAAGAACTGTTGAAATCGTGGGTGGGATTTGGAATTCATTCTGTATTGGCAGCAGGGATGTCAGCCGTGATTCTCGTACCAAGTATCTATGCAATTAAATTGACCCAGGCAGGAAACGAAGCTGGTCTGAATTTCAAGAATCAAATATTTCAACCACTGGATGATTGGTCACAGCAGTTGTCACGTTTCTTTTATGAATCTTTTCCGTATGCGACATCGGGAAATCAAGGATCGGTTAATATCTATTGCGGAATCTTGGTATTTGTATTTGTTATCTTATTTTTACTGAGCAGGAAGATTAGCAAACGAGAAAAGATCTGTTGGAGTGGACTTCTTATTTTGTATTTTTGTGGCTTCCATTTTCCATTGTTGAATTTAGTCCTTCATGGACTTCACAAACCAGTTGGAATGCCGAATCGTTTTGGATTTGTTTTTACTTTTCTGATTTTGCGAGTAGGAGCAATGGTTTTTTCTAATATGGAAGAGTATAGAAGGAAGAATCGAGTGGTTGCTTTTTCAATTGCTATAGTAGTAACAATCATCTTAGCAGTTTGTATCCAAGACGAACTTATTTGGGTAACGGTTCTTGGACTTGCACTTTATTTTATCATCTGGGAAAGTAGTGAAACATATGAAAAGATTGGAATTTGGCGATTCGAGATACAAAAGGAACAGATACGAAAACTATTCTATATGCTGATTATCGCTGAAATGTTGACACATACGGTTCTTAGTATTGCACATATGGGCGCGGCAAACCGAACCGTATATTTTGACTGGAAAAAGGAAGTGCAGACATTGGCTGCGGATGTGAAGGAGCAGAGTGGCTATCGAACAGTTCTTGCGTATTCGACACTTCGGAACGAAGAACTATTATATGACATGAATGGATCTACATTTTTCTCTTCGACGATTTCTCAGGACGTGATTGATAGTCTGTATCGTTTGGGGTATGAGACCGGAAAAAATCGATATCAGTATGCTGGAAGTACGGAATTGATGGATGCGCTATTAGGTGTGAAATACATTATTTACAACAAGGATATGACGGTGCCTGAATACTATAAAAAAGTTAGTGAGACAGATCATTTTGTAATGTATGAAAATGCAAATGCAATTTCCAATGGTTTTGTAGTTCAAAAGGATCTTACAGAGATAAAACTTCAGGGGAATAATCCATTTGAAGTACAAAACAAGTTAGTAACGCAATTGGGATTTTCAGAACTGTATCATACACAAGAAGTCACGGAATCAATCAATGATAAAAAAAGTGATGCTTCCTCTTATACAGTTACTTTGAAAAAAGGAGAGCATGGATACATTTATGTACCTGGTGGCGAGCCTAACATTGTGAAAATTGACGGAAAAACATTCTGGGCAAGCCGGTGTAATAATAAAATGTTGGATCTTGGCTATGCCGAGACAGAACGATTTGTGGATATCTCTATTGTCGGACAAAATCATAAAATCGTAATGGGGACCTATCTAGAGGGAGATTTGAATGCAATGATAAAGACCTTGACCACAGCAAATCAGTATCCCGATGAATCAGGAGATGTCATGGTGTATTCAAAACAAGGAACGTATCTGTTTAATTCGACCTATCAGGAAGGCATGAAGGTAACTGTGGATGGTGTGGAAAAACAAGTGATAAACATCAATGGATTTGCTGCAGTTGATATAGAAGATAGTTATAAAGTGCTTCATGTACAGTACAAAGTGAAGGGTCTTCAGATGGGAATAAGAATATCAATTATTAGTTTATTGTGCTTTTTACTTTTATCATCGAGCCATAATATGTATACCAAAATTAGAGGAAAATTGAAGGAGAGAAGACAATGAAAATCATAACTGTAATAATTCCGTGTTTCAATGAACAAGATGTTTTACCAATATTTTATCAGAAAATGAATCTAATCATGAAGCAAGTAAAGAGAGTAGTCGTTGAGTTAATCTTTGTGGATGATGGATCTACTGATTCCACACTTCAGATTTTAAAAGACTTGAGCAAACAAGATTTACGCTGTAAATATATTTCATTTTCTAGAAACTTCGGAAAAGAAGCGGCAATCTATGCAGGACTGAAAGAAAGCCAGGGAGACTATGTGGCAATTATGGATGCAGATTTACAAGATCCGCCAGAATATTTGCCACAAATGTATCAAATTCTGGAGTCGGAAGAATATGACTGCGTAGGAACAAGGAGAGCAAACCGAAAAGGAGAAAAACGAATTCGTTCCTTTCTATCATCCAGTTTTTATAAAGTCATCAATAAGATATCAAAAACAGGGATTGTAGAAGGAGCACGAGATTATCGAATGATGACCCGTAAAATGGTGGATGCTTTATTGCAGCTTGGGGAGTGCAATCGATTCTCGAAAGGAATGTTTAGCTGGGTTGGATTCCGAACAAAATGGCTAGAATATGAAAATGTGAAGCGAGCTGCTGGAGAAACAAAATGGTCCATGCGAAAACTTTTTAAATATTCACTGGATGGAATTATGGGATTTTCTACGATGCCCCTTTCCATAGCATCATATGGTGGAATTCTTTTTTGCTTGATTTCGTTTTTTTGTATAGCAATTCTTGTTGTGAAGAATATATTTTGGCACGATCCGGTAGCGGGATGGCCAGCACTTATGTGTGTTATTCTATTCTTAGGTGGCGTGCAGCTTCTTTGTATGGGAATACTTGGACAATACCTTGCAAGAACGTATATTGAAGTGAAGAACAGACCTGTATATTTGATTAAGGAAGTAAGTGATGAAACAATTAAAGAAAAGAAACTTATATTACATGAGCCTGATGATTCTACCAATTCTGATTACCATGTACAGAATATCCGCCGGATATATAGCAGGGTCTAGAATCGACTGGATTAGTCAGCATACAGTTTTTCCAGATTATTTCAGACAGTTATTCTATGAGACAGGAAATATGCTTCCACAATATGCATTGGAATTGGGCGGAGGACAGAACATTTATAATTTCGCATATTACGGATTATTTAATCCACTTTTTTTACCATCCTATCTTTTGCCTTTTATGAAGATGACAACATATGTAGAAGTTATGATGACAATCGTATGGATTGCAGATGGAATACTTGCTTTCTTATGGCTAAAGAAGCATGTGGAAGAAAAATATGCATTTGCAGGCGCAATTTTTTTGATTGGTTCGGTGGCAGTTGTTTATCATACTGCTGCGCAGATTATGTTTGTAGATTATATTCCCTTTTTGCTATTGTGTTTAATGGGGTGTGATGCTTATATAGAAAAGAAAAAATGTAATCTGTTAATGGTGTCCATTACGCTTATGATCCTTACAAGTTTCTATTATGCAATCGGTGGAATTTTGGTCGTGGAAATCTATTTGTTCTCGAGGTGGAAGGTAAAGTTAGGAGTGAATAGAAGAACATCGTTGGAATTCTGGAAGATGCTGTATCCGATATTGTTAAGTATTGGAGCGGCGGCCTTTTATTTAGTCCCTGTATTTTGCACAATGCAAGGTGGAAGAAGTGACAAACCTTCTTTTTCAATATTTGAATTAGTAACGCCAGATATCAGCCTTACAAAATTTCTATATCATCCATATGGAATGGGACTATCTATCGTTGCAATTGTTGCACTTTTATATTATAGCCTGCAAAAAGAACTTACAAAGAAAAAACTTGCAATTATGGTTGTTATTGTTACGGTTATTCCAATATTTTCATGGGCGTTGAATGGAGGTTTATATATCCGTGATAAAAGTCTGATTCCAATCTTGCCACTGATGATATTTTTTATTGCATCATTTTTAGAAACAATAGAAAAGAAGGAATGGGAACATAAGGCTCTCGTTGATGCCGTTATTCTCACAGTCTTGGTGGTCGCAATTGAGTGGAAACAATTTGGTGGCAAGCAGTTTTTATTCATAGATGTGAGCCTCATACTTATTTTGTTGGGGGTTACAATCTCATCGAAGTTTCGATATTTCTTGAGATTTGGTACGCTGATTTTTTTTGCTTGTATATCTTTTGTACAACAGTGTAATACAATGAGTCAACTGACAGATGTGAAAACAGAACAGAAAATATATAACAAAGATACAGAAAATGTAGTCAAGAATCTTGTTTCACAAAAAGAAAATTACAGAATTGAACAGCGAGGGGATAGCGCGGCTGGTAAAACCAACATGAATCGAGTGCTTTCCAGTGGTCAGAATATTACAACCGTCTATTCATCTATTGAAAATGCATATTATCAGAAGTTTCGCAAAGAAATTGGACTAGCACAATCTTCTAGGAATAAACTGGTAGCTGATAGTTCGTATAATCCATTGTTTCTACGATTTATGGGGGTAAAATATTTAGTTGGAAAGCCATCAAATATAGATTATATTTCTACGAAGAATGCAAACGTAATAGAAAATACTAAGACAGCTCCGATGTTCTATTTGACCAATCAAACGATGGCATACCAAGCATATAAAAATCTGCCATGGTATCAGAAACAAATTGCATTGATGCAAACAGCAGTGACGAATCAAAATAATCAGTCAGTGGAATTGAAGTCAAAAGAAGTAGCGATGGAAATTCCTGAATATCAAGGCACGGGTGGAAGTGTGACATGGAAACGAGAAATGTTAGAAGTTTCCTTGAAAAAAGCTGTATTGATTGAGATTCCATTATCAGCAAATGATAAAATCTCAGAATATTTATTTACTGAAATGAGCGTGGAGAATAAGAAAAATCAAGATATTACCATTGCACTGCAAGGAGAAAAGAATCGACTTAGCAGCAAGAATTCTAACTATTATAATGGGAATGAAAACTTTCACTTCACAACCAAATTAGATTCAAACCATTCATCTGTAATGATACGTTTAGGAGCTGGAACGTATAATCTAAAGGATATTCATTTTTATGCAGGTCAAATTAACGAGGAAGCAAATACCATGCTGTATAGCCATCCAGTTTTAATGAACAGGCAAGATGATTATAAGTTAACGGGAGAATATTTCAATATGACATATAGTTGGTTTATTACAAGCCTGCCGTATGATTCTGGTTATAAAATTATGATTGATGGAAAAGAAATGAAAACGAAAATCGTGAATGGCGGATTTCTGGGAACGGATGTGCCAGCCGGAAAGCATGAGATTCGTGTGGAATATCATACTCCGGGAAGAACCTTTGGTGGGATTGTTACTATGATTTCTTTATTGGTGATGCTGGGGATTGGAGTAGGAAATGGGAAAATATATGAAAAGATATCGTGAGGAGATTACATATCTAATAATAGGAATTTTAACAACTTTTGTGAATTGGCTAGTGTACTATTTTTCTTATTACGATTTTTATCTATCGAACATGCCAAGTAATATTTTAGCGTGGGTTGTATCCGTTGCATTTGCATTTGTAATGACAAAGAAAATTGTATTCCAGGATCATAAAAATGAGAGCAGATATGTTGCAGGGCAACTTGTGGAATTTGTAACTGGAAGACTCGCAACTGGTCTATTAGAAATTATTTTAATGAGTATATTTGTGACACAGTTGAAATTTAATGCGATGGTAATGAAGCTTGTGATTAGCAGCATTGTAATTGTTATGAATTACATGGTTAGTAAAAAATGGGTTTTTGTGAAGAGAGAATGCGATAAATAGCATTCTCTCTTCGTTTAGAAAATGTTTATCTTTACTTTATTTTGATGATACATCCCTTTCGTATAGTAAAAGCATGGAGGGTGGTATATATGAAAACAGAAAGTAAGGAATTAATAAAAAAATTATTATTTAAATTGTTATGTAGTTTATGCTTTTGGGGTATGTTAGCTCTTTGTATTGGAAAACTAGGAACAATGTAAGAGGGAATGAGTTGCGACAAGAAAGTACTTTAATGTAGTTGATTCTGATGAGCGCTTTGAAGATAATAACGAAAGAAGGTAGTGCTATGATTTACTTACAGCAATTAGATGGAACAGTATTATTATGGATTCAAGACCATCTTCGATTTTCAATATTAGATGGTTTTTGGAGATTTATTACATCTCTCGGGAATGCGGGAGCTTTGTGGATTGCACTAGGAATCGGATTGCTTTGCATGAAAAAGACAAGATCGATTGGATTGACGATGTTATGTGCTCTGGTTTTGAACATATTGATGACCAATGTTGTATTAAAGCATTTGGTGGCGCGTCCCAGACCGTTTACAGAACTAGAGGCAATTATCCCATTGATTAAAAGACCAATGGATTATTCTTTCCCTTCTGGACATACTGCAGCATCATTTGCAGCAGCATTTGTAGCATACCGGATGCTGCCAAAAAAATATGGAATCAGCCTCATGGTAATAGCGGGACAAATTGCTTTTTCAAGGCTGTATTTAGGTGTACATTATCCAAGCGATGTGCTGGGTGGTATCATTGTGGGCTGTTTTGCTGCGGTCATATCAGTAAAATTAATCAAGAGTTTAGAAAATAGATATACGATGTTTAAGACCCTGCCTTAAGATGTACATAGCATCAGGAGAGGAGATGGTAGGAAAGACGAAGATAAAAGATAAGATAAAAACTTGAAACTTTATTTTCGAAAGGAGAATAACGCAAATGGATGACAAAACAAAAAATTTACAGAAAAAGAAAAAAAGCAGAATCGCGGTTACATTGGGAACAACAATGGCAATTGCCATGATGGCGATTCCGACAGCTGCTTTTGCGGCTGAGAAGCCGACAACAACCGTAGCGAGTGCACAGGAAAAAAATAAAGATAGTGAAAAAGATGCGGCATCTGAAGCTGCAGAGGCAAAAGAATTACAGGCGAAGGCTTCCATAACGGAAACGGAAGCAATTGCAGCAATGAAAAAGAGTCTTGGACTAAGCGATACATTGGAAGTTATCTCAGATGGGCTGGGAGACGAAAACGGAACCATTGTCTATCAGTTACATTATACAGATTTATCTGGGATTGATGTAGATGTGATGGTGGATGCAGTAAATGGTGCAGTGACAGCAGAAAGTGCTGATAATATAGAGAGTGAAAACTAGAAGGAATTTTCCGACCCCGTTTAATACGGGGTCCTTTTAAGTTTAGAAATTGTTTATATGTTGTTTAGACTGGATAAATAGTGCAGAAATAAAATATAGAAAAGAAAGATAGATTGGATAGAAGAGAGGTAAGAAAGATGATTCGGACGAAGGATGTAAATAAAATATACAAAAATGGATTTCATGCAGTGAACAATCTGAATCTTAAAGTGGGATATTCAGATATCTTTGGTTTTCTTGGACCAAATGGAGCAGGGAAAACAACTACAATTCGAATGCTGGATGGACTTCTTACACCAAGCAGTGGTGAAATAAAAATAGGAGGCTGGGATATCCAGGAAAATCCATTGGAGATAAAGCGGATGATAGGAGTTGTTCCGGAATCACATGGATATTATTCGTGGATGACTGCAAGAGAGTATCTGGAATATTTCTCTGATTTATTCCGAAATGGAGAAAAACAGGATGACTATATTCAGGAACTGTTAGAAAATGTTGGTCTTTCTGACAGGCAGGATAGTCTCATTAGTCAGTTCTCGAGAGGAATGAAACAGCGCCTTGGAATTGCAAAAGCACTGGTAAATCAGCCAAAGATTATTTTTTTGGATGAACCAACGCTTGGGCTCGATCCGAATGGACAGCGGGAGATTCAACAATTATTAAAAAGCATTAATCAAGAAAAAAGAATCACAATCTTTATCACTTCGCATCAACTGAAGGATATTGAAGTGCTTTGTAATAAAGTTTGCATTGTAAAAGCTGGCGAATTGATTGAACAGGGAAGCATTCCTCAACTTCAGGAAAAATATATGCCAGGTTATACGATTGAAATGCAGACCAGTGCAAATCTGAATCTGCTTCATATATTGCAGGGAATTCCGAAAATAGAAAGAGTATTTCTTGGAGAGGAAGGACAGATTGTTATTGTAATGGAGAAAGGACGAGAGGAGAATTTTTACACAAAAATGAAACATGATATCATCGCACAATGCATGTCTGCTGGAATTGATATTGAGACCATAAGAAAGAAAAAATTAAGCATGGAGGATATCTTTTTCCGCGCGACACGAGAGGAGAATCAGGAAAAATGATAAATACAATGATAAAAAAGGAATTCAGAGAATGCCTCTTTGAGAGTAAAGGTCTATGGATGGTGTTTTCGACTGCAGTGCTTCTTTCCATACTAAGTATTGTAGTTGTGAATATCAAAGAAGGCAGTGTTTTGGCGCAGACAGATATTCTGCAGTATGCCATGAAAGCGATTTTCTTTCTGACATTTATTGTTTCTTTGGTACTTGGGGCATCGTCCTTTGTTTCTGAGAGAGAAGAGAATACTATGGAAAGTCTCTTGCTTACACCAGTATCAAAAGAAATGCTGACTTTTTCAAAATATGTTGGCGTTTTATTAATAGGATGTGCGATTTTGGCAATCTCCATGCCGTATCTTGTGGCAATTGGTCTTGGAACGCAGTTCGTGGGAACTAGTGTGATACTGACACTTTTCATTGGCGGAATATTAGAACTGTCTTTTGTGGCAATCGCAGTAGCTTTTTCCATTTTATTTCAAAGTTCCAAAGCTTCGATTTTAACATCCATTTTAGTATTGATTCTGGTGTTCATGCCGGGAATGATGAGTGGACTTTTGAAACAATCAGTAATCGGAAGAATCTTATTACGGATGGATCCAATTGCAAATGCATTTGACATGATGAAAGCTGTTCTGTCTGACCAGTTACCAATCCATGAACAACTGGTTCACCTACCATCTTTAGTTATCTTCTTGATCATTGCCTTCATCTTTTTGTGCTGGGCAGGTGGGAAAGTATCATTAAAGGGGGAAAAATAGCATGAGAAAACTACTGTATATATTCTCTGTGATGTCTATTTGCTTGCTTTCTACACAAGTTGTTATAGCAGCAGACACAACTCAGAAGATAGACCAGACAATTACAACAGCAACAACAAATCAACCTAAGAGTGATTCAGAAATTCAAGTAGAAATAATAAGTCCCAAAAAAATCGATTCGTCTCCAGTCTATGATGGAACCATCGACATCAAAGTGAAAAATAATACACATCAAACGATTTCTAATATGGGATGTTACCTCACCATTGTTGATGTGGGAAGAAATCAAACTTATCCAGTGGATGAGTTTGGGGAAAATGCTTATCAGACAAGAACAATAGAAAAGTTAATACCAGAGGAAGCGGTAACGATTCAAATACCAGTTCACATTTTATATGTTGGACAATTTCGTTTTACTGCTTCGGTCATTGCATATGATACGAACCAGATTTACACAGGAGCAGCACTGCCAGTTACAATTACTGCAGTCTCAAATTTGCAGAAACAGGTCGTAATAGGAACATCAGTGGTTATGCCGATCCTTCTATTAGGAATTGGAGTTGGAATTTGGAAACGAAGAAAGGAGAACTGATATTATGAAAAAATGGGAAAAAACATGTTGTAACATGAATTTAAAAAAAGCGGTAATTACCTATATTATAGCTGGAATTGTATTTGTAGTGGTAGCTGCCGGAGTTGGATATGCCAATTTTGGAAGTCGATTATCTAAGGTGGAGGAGTCTGATAAAAAAACTGAGTCTGTAAACGAAGATTCTGAAAATCGTGCAAAGTCAGACATGAAAGGCACAGATGCAAAAGCAACAAAAGAATACAAAGCAGATGAAAATGATGGAGATAATTCGGATTCAGAAAATAGAAATGACAAACAAGATATAGGCGGAGAACATGATAGTGAAAGAGACTGGGAATCTATGCTGAGTCTAAATAATACAGATGAAATTATTCTTGGAGTAATCGCAGTAATAGTAGGATTATTCATATTGTGTTACTGGTTACTTGTTCTGGTATGGGCAGTACAGAAATCAGAAAAAATGGGAACCAGAACTTCATTCTGGGCAGTGCTCACACTATTATTTAATCTGGGAGCAGTAATTGGGTTATATTTATATGGCATTTTCTGCGGAACATGTAAAGAATGTGGACATATCAAAGTAAAGAATGCAAGATATTGTGTTCAGTGTGGAGCAAGATTTGTTACAGTATGTAAAGAATGTGGTGCAGATTATGATGTGGAAGATCAATACTGTAAGAATTGCGGAGCAAAAACGACTGTGGACATGAGCCAAAAAAAAGAGGAAAAAGAAGAAAAGTAGCTTCAATGAATATGTGCACTGAATTAGTTTAGAAAATGTTTATATTTTGATTAGTTGGATTTGAGAATCCTCCCTTATGATTGACTTTGAAGAAAGTTAAGTATAAGGGAGGATTTTATATGATTACGAGTTGGTTTACGAATATGTTCCAGGGATTTTGCATGGCAATGGCGGACAGTGTGCCAGGAGTTTCAGGAGGCAGTATTGCATTTTTAATGGGATTTTATGACCAGTTCATTGGATCGCTAAATGCACTGTCTGGAAAGAATCATAAAAAGAGAAAAGAAGCTCTTCCGTTTTTAGCAAAGTTGGGAGCAGGCTGGGTTATTGGCATGGGGCTTGCAGTTACCATACTCGCTGTCGTTTTTGAAAAATACATTTATGTCATCAGTTCACTTTTTATGGGATTCATCTTAGTTGCAATCATCGTGATGATAAAAAATAATAGAGATAGAATCAAAATCAATACAGCAAGTGTACTTTGCTTCGCTGGAGGTTGTATTTTGGTGGTTTTGGTAACATTGTTAAATCATTCGGGCAGTGCAGTAATGGATCTAAGTAATTTGACTGTTTTTAATGGAATCTATCTGTTTTTTGCTGCGATGATTGCAATCTCAGCAATGGTGCTTCCAGGAATCTCTGGTTCTACCTTGTTACTGGTATTTGGTTTATATATGCCTGTCATTTCGGCAATCAAAAGTTTGATGCATTTGGATTTTTCTGTGCTCCCTGCACTTTGTATTTTTGGTATGGGTGTGCTGACGGGAATTTTGCTATTTGTAAGACTAATAAAAATGGCACTGGAGAAGTTCCCAGGACAGACCATGTGTGGTATTATTGGATTAATGGTTGGTTCCTTTTATTCCATTATGATGGGACCTACGACATTAAAAGTTCCACAGGAGGCAATGAGTTTCAGTACCTTTCATATCATTGCATTTATAGTTGGTGCTTTGCTTGTGCTATTGATGGAGAAAGGAAGTCAAATCAATGACAATAAGAAAGAGATTAGTGCTGTCTAACGTGTTAATGATTATCATTCCACTATGTTTGTCTGCGATAGTGGGATATTTGCTTTTGGATTCCTTTGGAAGTAAGTATTGGGATTCACTGGAAGATATGTTCAGCGATCAAAATGGGGTCTATTCTGCCGAGAGTGTAATTTATGCCTATCGAGATGAGTTCTTCCACGGAGAATGGGAGAAATATGCGGAGATTGAAGACGATACCGTTGTGTTTTCAGCGGATGAAGTATCTTCTATGAAAGAGCTTGATCAGGAGCTGAAAGATCTGGGATATAATTTTCAGGTAAAGATTGGTGAGAGCATTTCTTACTCGAGTCTTACAAGTAGTGAGACGAAGAAGGCAGAAAACTATACGCAGGGCAATTATGCCGGGGTTGAAAGTTTAACGTTGACGGATGGTAATGCAACAATTATTAAGAATACATTTACAGCAGCGGATGAAAAGGTGGAAATTACAGTCGTTTGTTCCAACGCAAAAGGAGCAATTTCCGCAAACAAGTCGTACCTAAAAAAGCACATCCTGATTTTCGTAATGATGTTTGGTTTGATTGTTATGGCACTTGTCATAGTGACGAATTTACTATTGTCTCGATGGATTTCGCATATGATTATGAAACCGTTAAAGGCATTGCAGATTGGGACAAGGGAAATCGCAAATGGGAATCTAGATTCTGAAATTGCTTATCATAAGCCAGATGAATTCGGCGAGGTATGTCAGGAGTTTGATGCCATGCGTGGCAGACTAAAAGAATCTGTTGAGACAAGACTGCAATATGAGCAGTATCGAAGAGAACTAATTGTTGGAATTTCCCATGATCTTCGGACACCGCTGACATCAATTAAAGGATATGTGGAAGGCCTTTTAGATGGAATTGCCAATACAGAAGAGAAAAAGGTACGATATTATGATGCCATTCATGTTCGTGCAATGGATATGGAATCTTTGGTGGACAGTCTTTCTACCTTTGCAAAGCTGGAGAATCATGAATACAAATATCATCTGGAACCGGTTGATATGAATGAATACATGATGCAGCTTTTGAAGGAATATCGGGAAGAGACGATCCAGAAGCGAACCGAACTCATTTATGACAATTATGCAGCTCAGACAGACGTGCTGGTGGATGTGCAGGAGATGCATCGTGTCTTTATCAATCTGTTTGAGAATAGCATTAAGTATCGAATCAAAGATGAGACAGTCATTCAAATTCAGATGAAGAACCTGGATGATACGTTACAGATCACAGTTGCAGATGATGGACCGGGAGTACCGGAAGCAGAATTGACGCAGATTTTTAACAGTTTTTATCGTGGAGATGAATCCAGAACGAATCCTGAGAATGGAAGTGGACTTGGTCTTGCAATTGTGAAGCGAATTGTGGAAGGTCACAAAGGGACGATCACAGCATACTGCGAGAAAGGGTTGGTAATGAGGATTATATTACCGATTCATCAGACAAAAAAAGAAGAGGGCGAGTAAAACGTATGAAGAAAATATTAATCGTCGAGGATGATACACTGATTGCTGATTTAGAGAGGGATTATCTAGAGGCAAGTGAATATGAAGTGGATGTTGCAAAGGACGGAATCGAAGGGATACGTCTTTTTAGAGAAAATGAGTATGACCTGGCGTTGCTTGATATCATGCTGCCGGGAATGTCCGGCTTTGATATTTGCCGCGAAATCAGGAAGGAGACTCTAACCCCAGTGATCATGGTAACGGCAAAAAAAACGGATATTGATAAAATCAGGGGACTGGGACTTGGAGCCGATGATTATATCGTAAAGCCATTTTCTCCGGCAGAGTTAGTAGCTCGTGTAAAGGCACATATTCAGATGCATGAAACGCTGCTCAGCCAGGCACAGCCAAAGAAGGAAGAAGTAATTGAATTCAGGGATCTTCAGATTTTGCCCTTGTCTCATAAGGTTTTTGTGAAAGAGAAAGAAATCTCCATGACAAACAAAGAGTATGAGCTTTTACTATTCATGGCGACAAATCCGAATATTGTATTTTCTAAAGAGACACTTTTTGACCGTATCTGGGGTATGGATGCAGTTGGAGATATGGCAACGGTAACGGTACATGTCAACCGAATTAGAGAGAAGATTGAGGTGGATACCTCGAACCCAGAATATCTGGTCACCGTGTGGGGCGCTGGATATCGATTTAACATCATATAAATAAGTTTAGATAGAGTTTAGAAATCGTTTCTTTGACTTTAAGATGTCATTTTTATAATAAAGACATCTTGAAGTGAAGGAAGCGATTTTTTGATGAAAAGGAGTGGGGAAATTATGAAATTACTTACAGTTACAGTACCTTGTTATAACTCACAGGATTATATGAGACGTTGCATTGACTCTTTGTTAAAAGCAGGTGATGAGATCGAAATTTTGGTGATTAATGATGGATCGAATGATAACACGGGAGCGATAGCAAATGAATATGAAGTGAGATTTCCAAACATGGTTCGCACAATCCACAAAGAAAATGGCGGTCATGGTTCTGGTGTCAACATGGGAATGGCATTGGCTAGAGGCTTGTATTTTAAGGTAGTGGATTCAGACGACTGGCTCGATGAGAATGCTTTGAAACGAGTTATGAATGCCTTGCGAGAATTTAGCAGGAGAGAGGATGCACCAGACCTTTTAGTCTGTAATTATGTCTATGACCATTTGGAGGAGCACAAAGCACATTGCATGAATTACAGAAACATTTTTCCCGAGGAGACACTCTGTACGTGGAATGAAATGGGACATTTCAGACCTTCCCAATATTTAATTATGCATGCGCTTATTTACAAAACAGACACCTTGATTGCCTCTAGAGTACAGCTCCCAGAGCATACATTCTATGTGGATAACATTTTTGCCTATCAGCCTTTGCCACTGGTAGAGCGTATCTATTATATGGATGTGGATTTATATCATTATTATCTGGGCAGGGAAGATCAGTCAGTCAATGAAGAGGTCTTGATGCAAAGAATTGACCAGCAGATTCTGGTGACGCAGATCGTTAGTCACTTGGTGGATTTGGAAAAAGTGAAGAAAAAATATCCAAAACTTGCTACGTATATGTGTAGAAATATTTCTATTATGATGGCTATTTCTTCCATCCATCTTTTGATGATACAGACAGATGATGCTTATCAAAAGAGGAGAAAGCTGTGGCTGGATGTGAAAATGGAAAATAGAAGATTATACAATCGTTTGAAATATAGGACCTTAAGTGGGTTTACTTATCTGCCAGGAAGAGTTGGCGGGAAAGTAACGTTATCTGGTTATCGTGTGGCAAAAAAAGTGGTGCAGTTCCAATAAGGCTGGGAGGAGATGAAGGATATGGAGTACATTTACATTGCATTTGTCAGTACACCGGGTCTGTTTGCGAGTATGATTCGAAAAGCATTAAAACAAAAGTATGTGCATGTTGCAATTTCGCTGGATGAGGAACTGCATGAGTGTTATAGCATCGGACGAAGAAATCCAGAAATTCCGATTTTTGCAGGATTTGAAAAAGAGGACAAAAATCGAATTCTAAATAAATTTCCCAATGCAGAATATAAAATCTGCAAAGTAAACTGCAGCAAGGAACAAAGGAGAATGGTGAAGGTTATTTTAGAACAAGCCATGAAGAAAAGTTTTTCTTATCATTATACAATTTTAGGATTACCTCTGATTCTATTTCAAATTCCTTTTGCGCAGAGGAAACACTATACCTGTTCCTCTTATATTGCGCAGATGCTGCAAGAATGTGGAATCTGGGAGTGGGAGAAAGATACATCCATTGTGACACCGAAAGATTTTCTCCTTCATGAGGGTAAGGAAACGGTTTTTGAGGGAAGGTTAGAGGAGATTACGTATGTTGGACACCAGAGAGAAGATGCAGGTCAGTTCTTATATGAGTCGTAATAAGATTGGAATCAATGCAGCCCTTTTTATTGCAGTGACGTTTCTTGCATTTTATACCGTGCTCAGGGGACAAAATCTTGTGGAAATATGGACTTATATACGAGGAATGTCTCCGCTGTCTCTGATTATTTCTGCCTGTCTGGGAATATGTTTCGTTGCTGGGGAGGGTGTTATGATCTGGTATTTACTTCGAAGCTATGGGAGTGACATTCACTTGCTACGTTGCATTCACTATTCTTTTATTGGATTCTTTTATTCTGGTATTACACCTTCTGCTACGGGCGGTCAGCCAATGCAGCTTTACTATATGAAAAAAGATGGAAATTCCATAGCAGACAGCTCCGTAGTACTTATGGTCGTTGCGGCAATGTACAAATTTGTGTTAGTGATTGCAGGACTATTGGTATTTTCTTTGTGGGGGAATGGACTTAAAGTACAGTTTCAAGGCTACTATTGGTTCTTTTTGCTCGGACTTTTCCTTAATACAATCCTCGTGGCAATGATTATAGGAGTGATGCTGTTCCCCAATTGGATGATGCATGTTGCCCGCTGGGTTTTACAAAAACTAAAAGAATACCACATTATGAAGGAAGTCGAGTCAAAATGCAGAAAAGTGGAACAGTTTGTTACTGGATATCAGAAGGCGGTATGCTTTTTGAAAAATCATATTTTCAAGATAGTGATGGTTTTTGCAGTCACGGTGTTGCAGCGAAGTTGTCTTTTTTTTCTGACCTATTTCATATATCGAGGGTTAGGGCTGGATGGCTCATCTATATGGGTGATCACGGCACTTCAAATCAGTGTCTATGTTGCAGTGGATATGCTGCCGATTCCAGGAGCACAGGGAATCACCGAAGTGATATTTAAGCGAGTGTTTATGAGTGTACTTGGTACGACTTATATGCTTCCTGTTATGTTGGTTAGTCGGGGAATTAATTTTTATTTATTGTTTTTTATTTCTATGTTATTGAGTTTGACGGAGTTAGTAAGAAGTTACAAGAAAGGTGGTGTATGGGAATGAATGCAGTCGTGATTATTCCAGTGTATCAACCAGAAAAATGTTTGGAAAATCTGGTTGAAAAGTTATGGGAAGCAGAAAATCAGATTATTGTTGTGGATGATGGCAGTGATGAGAAATTTCAAAATGTTTTCTGGAAATTAAGTGAAAAGGCAATCGTACTTCACCATGGGAAAAATAAAGGAAAGGGTGTAGCCATTAAGACTGCGTTAGAATATATCAGAAAAGATTTGTGGCAATATGATGTCATTGGCGTGATGGATGGGGATGGCCAGCATCAGGTTTCGGATATGGAAAAGCTGATTTTTAAAGCGAGAAAGTATCGAGATAGTCTAGTGCTGGGAGTACGTAGTTTCCGCAACAAGATTCCTCTTCGTTCTATGATAGGAAATACTGTTACAAAAAAAGTTTTCCGGGTGATAACGGGCGTTGCGGTATCAGACACGCAGTCTGGACTTAGAGCGTTTTCAAAAGACCTGATTGATTTCTTTTTGAATATTTCAGGAAAACGGTACGAATATGAGACACAAGTACTTATGACATGTGCAAAAAAAAGGATTCCAATCAAGGAGGTCGAGATAGAGACCATCTATCATGATAAAGGCAATACATGTTCTCACTTTCATGCGATTCGAGATTCTATTCGGATTTACAAAGAGTTATTAAAATTTGTATCTATCTCATTCTCAAGCTTTGTACTTGATTATTTACTGTTTTGTATGCTTTTTCTTGGCAGCGGAAAACAGATAGCATTGCTTGGCGTAATCAATGTGACAGCGAGAATAGTTAGTGGGACTTATAATTATTTGCTGAATACAAAACTGGTATTTGAAGAATCTGTGAATATAAAGTCGGCTGGGAAATATGTGGTACTTGCCGTGAGCATTATAGTTTTGAATAATATGATTTTAACACAATACATTCATGTGATTCCAAGTCCCCAAATTGCAAAGATACTAACTGAATGCAGCCTGTTTGTTATTAGCTTCGTAGTACAAAAATTTATAATTTTTGGAAAGAACAGAGATAAAATACGGGTAAGGGAAGTGGCTATAAGATGAAAAAATTTGTAATATGTGCAATTTTGGATACACTTGTTGCATCTCTTCTGATTCTTGGATTATGGGTTTGTGGATATCTGATACCAGATAAAGGTGTAAAAGCATACGACATAAATAATCGCTCGGAAGCAAATCTTTCAACAAGTGACGTATCAAATGCTGCACAGGGTAAAAAAAGAGGAAACATAACAGATATAGAGGCACTGCAAGATAAACTATCCCAGATGCAGAATGCTCAGATAGACAGCTATCAGATGACAAAGGTTGCACTTTCTAAAACGGACTGGAGGCAGAAGTTCTCTGAGAAGTTTTCCAATACAGTGTCAGCAGACAGCAATTCTTATAAAAGCCCTAATTTGGCAATTGAAATTACGAAAGATTCAATGGATTCTGGGCTTATTGATCATTCAGATAGTGAAAAGCATGCGAAATATGGGACGAAAATTGCGTACACAGTGGCAGATATTTATGTGGGAGATATTACGTGCCTGCAGACAGCATTTGCTGATGATATCTATGGCGTAGGTTATACCGAAAAGCTCAGTAGTATGTCGGATCGAATGAAGTCAGTTTTATCAGTGAATGGGGATTCTTACAGTAATAACCGTCATCAGAATAATGGAACAATTATCAGAAATGGTGTGATTTATAGAGCACAGGGAACAGATATGGAAACATGTGTATTAAACTGGGATGGAACGATGAATATTTATAGCCCAGGAGAGATAAATACACAAAATCTGATTGACAGTGGGGCTTATCAGAGCTGGATTTTTGGTCCCAGTCTTTTGGATGAAAAGGGAAAGGCAAAAACGGATTTTCTCACATGGGATTATATCAGAGAGTCACATCCAAGAACAGCAATCGGCTATTATGAGCCGGGGCACTATTGTTTAGTGGTGGTAGATGGCAGACAGGCAGACTACTCGAGGGGAATGTTCCTAAATGAACTTGCAGGAGTCTTTGAAAAGTTGGGATGCAAGGCGGCATACAACCTGGATGGTGGACATTGTTCCTTTATGGATATGGGAAGTCAGACAATCACCCATCCTTATAAACCAGAACATGAGATACAAGACGGAATATTTCTGACGGAGGGATTGCAATGAATCGGTTGAAAAAATGGAGATTTGTATTGTGGAATCTAATAATCAGTCTAGTATTGGTTTTTATTACACTATACATACTGGACTGGTATAATCCTTATATGGATTTTATGGGGCATGCAACGGTATACAAAATTAGTGCTGTCGCATTAATTCTCATAAATATCATGATTCAGTTCAGAGTTGCATATGCGCAATCAATTTTGAGAAAGAGAAAAAAATTAAAATCAAAGAAGTCCATATAGGAAAAAATAATTTTTTACAGTATAAAAATACATATGTTCTTTACAGACAGAGGTGATAATATTCGAAAAATAATGATTGTAGAAGTTGATGATGAGGTAGAAAATCTATTTGAGAAAATATGTGAATTGCTCGGTGCAGAAAATTATGCTCGAACATATAATGCTTGTCTTTCTAGTCGCCTTTTGTTTCCAAAATTAGAAATAGATATAGATCATCACAGGGTAATTCGAAATGAAAAAATCATACATTTAACTGACCAACAATTTCGGATTCTGTGGTATTTAGCAAAAAATCCAAGTAGAGTATTCACTTATGAGCAGATTTACAAAGCAGTGTGGAACGAGGAATATTTCCATGAAAAAGGAAACGTTATGTCTCAGATTCGTCATATCCGAAAGAAGATTGAGCCAGATGAAAGCTATCCTCATTACATAGAAAATGTACGTGGTGTAGGGTATCGGTTTAATGCAGGAGCAGGAGAGAAATGAAAAATTCTCACCTGCTCTTTTAACGTCCAAGGGAATGATTGGTGTCTTGAATCTTCTCTAAGTTCTTTGGAGCAATATCCAGATACTGTTCCATATTCTGGCGCATTAGTTCCAGTTCTTTGATTTCTGTTTGCGATGTTTTGCATCGGGAAGAAAGTGTTTGTTTCTTTTCCTGTAATTCCGCATAGTGGGATTTTAACTTTTCCAGTCCCATATGTGCTGGGTCAATTCCTTTTCGTTGCAGCATACGTTCTGCACCACCAAATAAGATGATTTTCGACTCATATTTTCTTAGATAACGATCCTGATCTTTTGATTTTTCATAACGTTCATTATAGGACTTGTTTTCACGATATTGTTCTGCATATTTGATCGTTTCTGCCAGTTCCTGCATTTCATGCTCTAAGGTAACAATACTGTCATTTGCTGATTTGATTTCTTCCTGAAAGAATGATATTTTTTCATCCAATTCAGTGAAGTTGTGAATCCCCTTGTCTGTCATCTGCCGGAAAGTAGCAGCGGCAATTTTAAGGTTTTCTTTTGTTGCCCATTTCTTTAGACCAGCATTTTCAGTAAACTTCGGATCAGAAGAAGCATCTATGATTGTCTGAAGATTCTTTTCAGATTTTAGAAGCGTGGCTGGACGTGTTTTCTTATTTTCGATTCTTTCGTTTATTCGTTCTTTTGTGAAATTTTTCCCTAACGATTTCATACTTCCCCGGACAAACCGTTCTCGTCCAAGTGGCCGGAAAGAAATATATTTACTGCCACTTTCGTCCAAAGATTCTCCTTTGATTTCATATCCTTTGGCTTTCATCAGTGCAAGAAAATCATCATAAGTAGAAGCTGCTTTGATGGATTGATTGATGTCCTTTCGTAATTGCTTTTTTCGGCTCGTATCGTCTTTGTCTGCTTGCCATTCATTATACTTCATGCCACGTTTTCCATCTGGTTCAACGATGGAAAGATGATGTTCCCTGCAAAGCTGATCACTCAATTTTCTGATTTCATAATAGCTTTGTTTACAGTCGTGATAATGGTTGTGATTGATATTGTCTGCAGCACAAAAAATCAAATGATTATGTACGTGACCTTTGTCAATATGGGTGGTCAGAACGTAAGAGTATTTCCCTTTTAGAAGTCGGTCTGCCAATTCTTTTCCGATGGTGTGTGCTTCTTCAAAAGTCACTTCGTCGGGACTAAACGCCTGTATGAGATGAAAGGCTTTATTTGCCCTATCCTGCCCTTTTGGGAAATCATGTTCCGATGTATGGTCTAAGGTGTATTTAAAGTCCAAGGCGGCAGTTTCCGAGGCACAGGCGAAGGAAGAAATGAAAAGTTTTTCATCGGTCTTGTCTGGGTTGCAGATATATTCTATTGCTTTATTAACGGTTGCTTTGATACCATGGATTTTTGTAATTGCCATATCTGATTCATCAGCTCCTTTATATCTTCCATATCTCGTTTATAGATGGTATTTGTGGTGTTCACCCGTTTTGCAATTTGGTTTAGATTGCCACCAATATTTCCAAGCAGTGCGTTCATGTTTCGTATGTGAGAGTAGTCCACATCATAAACAAATCCATATAGAACCAGCTTTCGTAGAAAAGCAGATTTGCTTTTCATTTTGGAGAGTTGGAACTTTTTCTCCAGGATATATTCCTCCTCATCATTCAGATAAAATTGAACTGGATGCTTGCGTGTTCTTTCTGTCATAATTTGTTCCTCGTTTCTCAAATCGTATTTGTAATAGGTTAAAAAGGGTACAAAAAAATGCTGTAACTCTATCGAATTACAGCAGTCAGTTTCTTATTCGTATTCAATTATCTGGACATAACTATCCACAGATAGTTTATCAAAATGCCAGAAGCAGGTCAAGTAAAGAAAGCATAAAATCAAAGAGCCTAAAATCAAAGAGGGTCAGGGATACTTCCCTGGTACATTCACGCACACAGGAACCGGAGGTTACAGGAGCGGAATGAGCCAAATGTCATGACATTGGCAGTGCTTGCTATTACTAGATGTGCACCCTGCAGGGCAGGGTGTGCGTGTTCCGATTCGCCATAGGCAATCAGACTGGAACACAGATGCCTTTAAAGGCAGAAAAGATTTCTTAATTTATATAAAATAGCTGCCTTATATATGCTTTCATTGTTTCATTTGGAAGTTCATTGCAAAAGTCAATTTTCCATTTATCTGCTCGGTCAAGGTCTTGCTGGACATTATGTTGTGGATCAGCGACATCCTGTTCAATGCCAGTTGCAAGTTGGTCTAGCAAATCTGCGTGCTGCATCTGTAGATGGTTTGAATAATTTGATAATTCAAGAGCTTCCAACAAAAATAGAATACGATCAAAGTCTTGTAGCGACATCGACAAATTATTTTTTTCTAATAATATACGGTCAGATTCTGGACAGATAGATAAAAATAAAAGTCGTTCACTTCGTAGTTTCTTCTCGTAGCATCGTTTGACAGTGGCGGGATCAATTGGTTCTGGTAGATCATTTAGTGATAGCAACATTTATATGCTCCTTAGTGATGAATTTTCCATCGCGAATCACTTTTTCTTTGTATGAATAGAATATTTTTCTTGTGATTACAAATGGAATGTATACATTCCAATATTAACCGAAGTTTTCTATAAAATCAATAATGTAATGTATACATTCCAAGAAAAAATGTAAGGGAGAGATTAGAATGTCAACTAAACTCAAACAAGATGTTTCTATTGGCGAGAATCTTCGGAATCTGAGACGGAACGCAGGACTGTCGCAAGAGGAAGTTGCAGCCATGTTACAGGTAAAAGGACTTTCGATTAGTAGAGAGATTATTTCACAGATGGAACAGGGAAAATATAGTATCAGGATCAGTGTGCTACTGGCAATGAGAGAAGTGTATCATGCTTCGATTGAGGATTTCTTTGAAGGATTGTAATTATAGAATAGCAGACAACATTCCATCAAATGATTGGATGTTGCCTGCTATTCTTTTGCCCTGCCAAGAAGAAAGTCGGTGCTGATTTTGAAGTAATCTGCGATTGCAGCTACTTCATAATCAGGGACAAATCGTGAACCTTGTTCAATTCTTAAGACAGTCAAATCACTAAATTCGATTCCGCTTAGAGTCAACCTGGCTGCCAAAGTTCGTTGAGAAATATCTTGCTTTATTCGAAGTTCTCTTACACGTTCTCCGATAATATTTTTTGATGTTCCATTCCAATAAATTTTCATAAATCACGCTCCAAATATTCTAAAGATGAAGTTCTATATGATTGATTTTACCGAAATGAAATGCTAATATACTTCTAAAGATGAAGCATAGGAAAATATGTATGATAATTCTTGTAAAATGGAAGGATAAATAATAGAAAGTAGCACAAATGATTTGGTGCTGGAAGGAGTTTTTTTATGAGTGAGCAGGTATGGAATAAGGTAAAACAATTCTTTGAGGAGTTACGGTGCGAAGATCAAAGCCGCACCAGAATCTGTATGACACAAGAACGTCAAACGGCTGTTTCAGATCGAGAACAAAAGCGGTTAAATTATGAAAAAGCGATGGAGTCCATCGAAAAAAACCGGCAGGATATGATAGAACAGTTTGTGGATGCAGTAGAACATTGTGCATCGGAAGAATGCCAGCAGTCTTATTTCCAAGGGTATATGGATTGCATCCAAGTTTTGACTGGATTGGGAATCCTAAAACCCGAAAAAAATCTGTTGAAGTTGATAGAAGAAATTAAATAGTATAAGGTAAACAAAGGAAATGGCGGCTCAGGTATGAAGCCGCCATTTCTGATAGAATCGTCAGTAAACAATCAGTAAAAACCAAGAATACATTGTTATACTTGTGAATCGGGTTTTTCATCCCGATTTTCCAGCAATGTTGTAGCATTTGCTAAAAGGATCTTTATTTCATGTTCCGTACATTGGCTGAGAATACGGTGAAGCTGTTGGTATGTATCATCCGTCTTCTTATCTGAATATAATAACTCATCAGCAGAAAGATTTAATGTACGAAAGATGTCACAAAAGAGGTTCAGACTTGGATTAGCCTCCCCGCGTTCGATGCAGCCATAGTGGGAAATATTGCAGTCTAATTTTTCAGCAATCTGCTCTTGTGTATAATGTTTGTCTTTCCGTCCGTTCCGGATCATCATTCCCAACTTTTTATTAGAAAAACTCATATGCTGTATTCACCTCCATGAAATCTAGTGTAATACACCAGATTTTATATGTGAAAATGGTAATAACCAATATTTTATAATGGGTAATACAGCAGATTCCACATCGGAAGATGCATGAAAAATGAATATTAGACTAGTATCTTCCGATGCATTTTATTACCTGCATTGGAGAGTAGATTTTTGGTTTTGTACTTGTGGAGACTGATAGAACAGAAGAATGTTTGAAGAGAAAAGCTGTTTTCGATACATGTACGTTGCCATACTCACAAATGTGGGGTAATACACCATATTGAACAGGGGATTTGGATTCCCCCTACACAAAAAGCGGTTTTGCAGAATTTATATCTGCAGGCCGCTTTTTGTTGGCTAAAAAAATATTTTAAATATTTTCCCGCTTTTTCGATTATTTTGAGTGTTTTATCTTTCCTCGGTGTGAAAGGGAAGATATGTATCTCACAAATAAGGCTTTCATGCAGAGGGGAGGTGAGTCCCCTTGAAAATGAAATTATCCGAACAGCAAAAGGACGTTGTGCGAAAGAAATTCAGTCTTTACTGTATTAAAACAGTACATGGAGAAGCATTGAATTATCTGAATGAACTAAAAAAACTCAGAGAACGTGAAATATGTTTCTCAGAATTGATGCAGGAGGAATGGAATCAATTGAGTGCTACAGATGAAATTGTTGAAAAAAGTTGTTTCCAAGTCTGCAACATGGAAGTTCAGGTGAACAGTGCAGAAATCTGTGAAGCACTGAACGCTTTGCCGGAAAGAAAACGAGAAATCATTTTGATGTCGTATTTTCTGGATATGACGGAGCAGGAAATCGCAGACTGTCTGAATCTGGTACAGAGCACTGTACATTATCACAAAGCAGATTCGTTAAAAATGTTGAAAAAGATTATGGAGTGAAAGCATGGAACAAAAAAGAAAAAAGAAGCTGCTGTCTTTTGAGGTAATCGAGGCAGCAATCGATGGAGATGCAGAAGCAATCAATCAGATTTTGGCATATCTCAAACCATATATTATTGACCAGAGCCAGAGAAAATTCATCAATGAATTTGGCGGTGTCCAATATGTAACAGACGAGCATATGCAAAGAAGATTGGAAACAAAGCTGATTACCAAGATATTAGATTTTAAAATCCGCATTGAATAAGCACTATCAGATATCCCTTTCAATCTGAATTCGCACCAGTGCGGTATTGAACCTTGAAAACTGAATATACAGTATTTCAGATACATTACGATCATCAGGAGCAACGGGATATGTGACGCCATGAGCTGCATTTGCAGGGAGCGATCATCGCAGGTCAAAACAGGTCTATTGGTAAGGCTTGATTGCGAAGATAGGTTATCGGGACAATGATACTTCTGTTTCTTTAGGAGAAGCAGCCAGCATAGAACATGGTGGAGCCGACGGGTTATGACATTCAACTACTACGAATGGTCTGGAATATTCCTATGTGGTCGGGGGCGTGGCAAATAGACCACTTTATTTTAGACATAATGGACAATCAGAAAAACGTATATTGATACTAATGATACGGAAGGGAAGAAACATGGCTAAATTTGATTATGAACAGATGAAACAAGTGGATATTCGCACAGTTAATGCGGATATATTGGTAGATATTGATGAAGTAGAGATTGATGCTTCCTTATCTAAGGAAAAGAGAATGCAGCAATTTATTGAGAAGGTCAAGAATCCTTTTTGTTTTAAATGTAATGGAATGATTGTGAAAACAGTATATAACGAAGAAGAAGGTAACTTAGAGGAAAAATTGGTAGGGTTACTTATGGCAATGAGTGGAATCATGTAGACGGTCGAACAGATTTAAGTGGACTTTGTTTTTATTCGATGTTACAATGGCATTGGACAAAGCAGAACCCCAAATAGATTAAGGTTTGACGTAAGACAAACAAAAACTATTTGAGGTGAAATCTATGAAAACAAATCTTAATACTACGATCTATGATGCGGACTTGTATCTTCGTCTTTCTAAGGACGATGGAGATAAGGAAGAAAGTGATAGTATCGTAAATCAAAAGGAACTGATTAGAGAGTTTCTTAAATCAAGGCCAGATATTCGTATCCATGAAATAAGGGTGGATGATGGATATTCCGGTGTCAATTTTGAACGTCCGGCATTCCAGAAAATGTTAAGTGACATTAAAGAAGGTAAAGTCAATTGTGTGATAGTCAAGGATTTATCACGTTTTGGCAGAAATTACATCGAAGTAGGAAAGTATATTGAAAAAATATTTCCGTACTTGGGTGTTCGTTTTATTGCAATTAACGATCATTATGATAGTTCGACAGTGAAAAGTCAGAACGAAAACATGATGATTCCATTTAAAAATCTTATTAATGATGCTTATTGCAGAGATATAAGTATCAAGATAAGAACAAATCTTGAAGTAAAGAGGAAACGTGGCGATTTTGTTGGTGCGTTTGCTCCTTATGGATATAAGAAAAGTGAAGATGATAAAAACAGACTTGAGATTGATGAGGAAGCGGCAGACATTGTAAGTGAAATCTTCAAACTGTACATTCATGGGAAAAGTGTATATAAGATTGCTGAACATCTTAATGGAATAGGGATTTTAACGCCTATGGAGTATAAGCGAAGTCTTGGCAGCAAATATTATACAGGGTTTAAAAGAAACCAAAGCAGTGTATGGTCACATGTTACAGTGATGCGCATTTTGAAAAACTATGTATATACAGGAGCATTAATACAGGGAAAGGAAACCACACCTAATTATAAAGTGAAGAAAAAAATCGCAAAGGATGAACAGTTGTGGGATTGCGTGGAAGATATACATGATCCCATTGTTACTGTAAAAAATTACAATATTGTGCAGAAATTATTGAAAGAAGATACGAGAACAGGTGCGAAGGAAGAACGGTTATATCCTTTATCCGGAATTGTGAAATGTGGAGACTGCAAAAGCAATATGTCCAGAAAGACAGTTCCTTCGGGCAAAAGGAAATTTGTTTATTATGTGTGTAGCAATCATAAGTATAACAAAAACTGTTCCAGCCACAGTATTAACGCAGAGCAGCTGGAAAAGAGTATTCTTGCTGTGTTGAATCATCATATCGAACAGGCTATTTATATAGAAAAGATATTACGGGAAATAGAAAAAATGCCTTATAAGAAAAATGAGGTCATGAAAAGAAATAGGAAGATTCTTTCTAAACAGGAAGAAATAAAGAAATACAACAATATGAGGATTGATTTATACGAAGATTATCAAGAAAAACTGATAACGAAGGAAGAATACCTGGAACTGAAAGATGCTTATAGAGAAAAAGCGGATAGAGCAGTAGTAGCATTGGAACAAATTCAGAAAGAAATTGATACATTTGCAGTAAGCAATGGCACAACCTTTGATTGGATAGAAAGCATTAAGGAATATGGCAAAATCAAGGAATTATCAAGGGGAATTGCGGTATCGTTATTAGATGAAGTTCTTGTATATGAGAAATTGGCAGGCGAGCGTTATGGCCGGATAGAAGTACATTTTAAGTACAAACATGAGTTTGAGACAGCACTCAGTTTTATTGCGAGTATAAAGGAAGAAAAAACAAATGAAACAGGAGGAGCAGATTTATGGCTAGAACAAGTAGAAAACTAAAGGCTGCTCCAGGCAGCAAAGATACAATAGTTTGGAAACTGGCACTGTATGTACGACTTTCGATTGAGGATAATGGGCAGAAGGGAAGAGACAGTGTAAGCAACCAGTTGGAGCTGGTTCGGAATTTTGCAGAGCAGATGAAAGATGTGTCAGAGTGCTATACCTATATTGACAATGGAAATACAGGAACGAATTTTGATAGGGCGCAATGGGAGCAGCTAATAGCGGATATAAAAAGCAAAAAAGTAAATTGCATTGTAGTGAAGGATTTGTCGAGATTTGCAAGGAATTATATAGAAGCAGGCGATTACTTGGAAAAGATATTCCCTTTTCTAGGTGTCCGCTTTATTGCAGTTAATGACTGTTACGACAGTTATGGACTAATGTTTAAAGAAAATGAATTGACGGTATCCCTAAAAAACTTAATCAATGATTATTATTCAAAGGATATCTCAAAGAAAATTATGTCTTCGTTCCGTACCAAAATTGAAAATGGAGAATATATCGGAAACATGGCTCCGTATGGATATATTTTGAAGGATAATCATTTTATTGTTGATTCAGAAGCTGCAGAGGTTGTAAGAAGAATATTTACTCTTTTTACAGAAGGCAATAGCAGTTATGCCATAGCAAAGCAATTAAATAGCGAAAATATTGCAGCACCTGGCAGATATGCATATGAAAGAGGTATGAAGAAGTATAAAAAGTATCAAAATGTGATTTGGCAGCAAGAAGCTGTTACTAGAATTCTTTATAACGAGGTATATACAGGGAAGTTGATACAGGGGAAAACAAATCACTCTAAATATCAAAACGAAAAAATCGGGTTGCGTCCAAGAGAAAGCTGGATTATTATACCTGACACCCATGAGCCACTTGTAGATGATAAAACATTTCAGCTGGTACAGAATATGAGATTAAAGAACCAGAAAAAAAGACAAGAACAGATTCAGAAGAAAGTAAAGAATAAGAGTGAAAATATCCTAAAAGGTTATATTTTCTGTGGAATTTGTGGACGTCCATTAAGGCGTGGGAGCACTTGCCGCAGGGGAAAGGCAGAGTATTCATATCATTGTGCTACGGTCTATAATCGCAGTGATGCGGAGTGTACATCTATATCCACCTCTGAAAAGAAGGTATATGCTGCATTACTGTCAAATATCAGAACTCAAATTGACTTAGCTGTTGAGATGAATACCGTCCTTCAGCAAATTAGGGGGTCTGTGCTTCAATCAAATAAATATCGGGAAGTATGTGAAAAAATCAGTGGTGAAACAAAGGAATATCAAAGACTTCTTCATTTGAAATCAACCATATATGAAGATTTGAAAACAAATCTCCTGACGAAAGAAGAATATATACTTGCAAAGGAAAGATATGCACAGCAAATAGCTCATTTAGAGGAACAGATGGAACAGAGTGCCAAAGCAAAAAAACTCTATGAAGAAACATTGACGAATCAGAATAAATGGATACAGGCATTTAGAAAGTTTCAGAATGCAAAAAATATAACAAGAGAAATGATAGAAGCACTGATAGAAAAAATAGAAATGTATCCAGACAGAAGAATGCAGATTACATTTCGATTTTCAGATGAATTTAATAGTGTAATGTCTTATGTTCGGAGTGCACAAAGGAAGGAGGGGAGTTCTGATGGAGAAATATCTGGCAGAATATCTTAGATTATCTATTGAAGATGGTGATGTCGCTTTGGATGATGAAAAGAAAGAGAGTAACAGCATTTCACATCAAAGAGATTTAATCAGAGAATACAGAAAAGAACATGGTATGTCGGAACTGAAATCTCGGGAATTTGTAGATGATGGATACAGTGGAACTAATTTTAACAGGCCAGCGATGAAAGAATTGCTTGAAATGGTAAAGCAAGGAAAAGTTAGCTGTATTATTGTAAAAGATATATCAAGATTTGGGCGGAATTATTTAGAAGTCGGAGATTATCTGGAGCAGGTGCTTCCGTTCATGGGTGTTCGATTTATTTCCGTCAACGATCAGTATGATAGTAATGATTATATTGGCACTACAGGCGGCATTGAAGTTGCATTTAAAAGTATTTTATATGATATGTACAGTAAAGACTTGTCAGTAAAGATGCGTTCAGTATTAGAAATCAGGAGGAAGCATGGAGATTGTATGTCCCCTGTTCCGCCTTTTGGTTATCTTCATTCGGCAGAAAGCCGTAAAAAATTGGAAGTAGATCCAGTTGCTTCAAAACACATATGCAGGGTATTTCAACTGGCTTGCTTGGGATATACGACAGGTACTATTGCGAGAATGTTGAATGATGAGAATATTCCAACACCTGCAATGTATAAGAATATGACATCTGAAAAACGTAAGTATCATATTAGAGATCATGTGGGTTATTGGAATGCAAAGATGGTAAAGGGCATTATTGAGAATAAAGTGTATATTGGATGTATTGTAAACAAAAAACGAGAGGTACTAACTGTTGGTGGAAAAAAGTATGTAGATGTGCCAGAGGATGAGCGTATCTGTGTCTCTAATATGCACGAAGCGATTGTAACAGAAGAACAATTCAAAGATGCAAATAAGGTGATCCGTCGTAGAGGTAAAGAACCAGCGAAAAGAAAAAGGGTGCGTTCAGATAGTGTGTTGCTAGGCAAATTATTCTGTGGCGAATGCGGAAGAAGACTAATTCGTATTAGCTGTACAACAGTACCATATTTCAAATGTGAAAAGACAGATTTTGACAGACAGTGTTCCTGCCCCAGAATGAGATTAGGAGAGCCAGAGATAGAAGCGGTCATTAAAAAGTGTATTCTCAAAGAAACAGAGAAAATCGGTGATTGGAATCATGAATTTAGTGCTACCAGACTGGATGATGACTTGAATAAACAGATACAGAAACTGGAGCAGGAAGCAGATACGATAAGGTTACATAAGCAATACTTGCATGAAAAGTTGAAAATGGGTTATCTGGATCAGGAGAAGTATCTGGGCAAGGTCAAAACACTCAGGCAAAAGGAGGAACGAAATACAAAGTTGATGGAGGAGTGTAGAAAGTCAAAAAAGGAAATCGGTGAGAAAATAGATATCCTGGAAAACACAAAGAATTTGCAACACATAACCAGAGAAATTGTTGATGCGTTGATTGAGAAGATTGTTGTCTATGATATTGACAGAATAGAGATTGTCTGGAGGTTTAAATTCATCGGAAAATAAAAAAAATTGTTAGTCCATACTTGACAGCAGCATATGGGGAGAAGGTGAAGGCGTATCTGAGACGTGGGGCGAGGCAGCTGCCGGGGTTTGATGTGTGGCCGAATAGTCTGGTGGGGTGGGGAGCGTTGTGTGTGCGGGATAGTCTGCCAACCTAAAAAT
>JAQVCP010000072.1 GCA_028689735.1 Hespellia sp.
TCCTTACCGCCATGGAAATCACAAAAAATGTTGTGGAAGAGCCGGAAAAAAGGTGCAAAGAGCTATTGGATAGAGTAGGAATAGACAGCGAGACAGCAAAACGTAATGTCAGGAAAATCTCAGGTGGCGAGCAGCAGAGAATTGCCATTGCACGCGCTCTGGGGAAAGGTGCGGACATTATACTGGCCGATGAACCAACTGGAAATCTGGATGAAGAGACAGCAGCAGAAATAATGGAATTGTTTTTAAGAATTGCACATGAGGATGATAAGTGCGTCATATTGGTCACGCACTCGAAACAATTAGCAAGCAGAGCGGATGTTGTGGTTCATATAAAGAAGAATTCTGCTAAAGATAGAGTATAATGGAATTGGTTGAAAATCGGATAATAAATGCGGGAAAGAGTAGGGACATATCAATAGCAATATGATGTGTAACTGCTCTTTTAGTTTTGCTTATAAGGTGATTTTTCATTGAGTTAGGAAATGAATTGCGTTATGATATTGTACAAGGAAGTGATGAATATGAAATTGAGAGAAGAATTTACCTGTCCTTTGGAACTTGTTCACGATATGATTAAGGGAAAATGGAAACATTTTTTGGAAAAAGGTTATGGAGAACTACGATAAGGTGGTTTTCCATAACCTTCTCTTATTCTTGGTCTGATTTATCAAACCAATTTTACGCAGAGTCCATTTAGACTCCTATTTCTTCATTCCGGAATGCTTCAATCATCGCAGATGTCAGGCTGCCGTTGTCAAGCTCATGTGGCAGCTCGTGAGGTGTAAACCACCGGGCATCTGCCAATTCCCTATACTCCAACACAATAGGCGTTTCATGCTTGATGGTGGCAAAGAAACCTGTTGCCAATGCGTCTGACAGTCCCCACGGCTGGCTTCCAAAATATTTCACGTCTGCAATTTGCAGGCCGACTTCCTCCAGAACCTCACGCTGGGCAGCTTCTTCTAAGGATTCGCCTATTTCTACAAACCCAGCGATTAAAACATACGGTTTTATCGTTTTGTCTGCATAGTGGGTCATTAAGAGCTTTCCCTCATGAACTACTGCAATGATTACGACGGGGGCAATTTTGGGATATTCGATTATTTGGCAGCGTGGGCATTCTAACGCTCTTTCTGTTACGCTATGGGAAAGCGAATGGCCACATCTGCTGCAATATTTATGATTTTGATACCAGTGAGACAACTGAGCGGCAGTAATGGCCACCAGTGGCATCCAAGGAGGAGCGCCTTTGATTGCAGTCGTTACCGGACAGCATTTCCAACCCGGCGACAAAAAAATTGCTCTGTCTAAATTCAGAAGGAAAATGGCTACGTTATCAATCGCAAACAGATACTGAACAGGATGTGTTTTGATCTGATCCGGCAGCTCGGCATAGCATGCGTAAATTGCAGCCTATGTCTATTGATTTTATTTGGGTGTCCGTATAAACTATATGGGTGATATTATTTACAAAAAAGGACGGGAAAATTTTATGGAATATATATCAGTCCCGGAAGCTGTGAAAAATGGGTTATATGTGGCTGATACCAAAGAGTGTGAAAAAGTCTGGTGATGGACGCAGAAAGGATAAACCAAATGAATAGTGTTTTGATTATTGATGATGATAAAGATCTATGCTCTCTTATGAAAAAATGTATCGAGCAAGAGGGCTTAACGGCTGCCGTGGCAAACAGTGGCAGCCGTGGCTTACGTTTTGCGAATGAGAGTGACAGCACATTTTCTCTTATCATTCTTGATGTGATGATGCCGGATTTAGACGGGTTTCAAGTACTGCAAAAAATCCGAGAAACGAGCAATGTTCCCGTTCTCATGCTTACCGCCAAAAGTGATGAAGAAGATAAGGTTTCCGGGTTGCGAATGGGTGCGGACGATTATCTGACAAAGCCATTTAGTATCAATGAACTTATGGCGCGTGTCAACTCTTTAATTCGCCGCTATACAACGCTGAATGCTACTGCAAATGCTGATACAGAGTGTGTACTGTTAGGCGATATAATGATTGATAAGGTAAACCGTGTTGTAACGCTCAAGGAGGAGGCAATAGAACTCACAGGCAAAGAATTTGAATTACTATTATTTCTTGCCGAAAACAAGGGGCGCGTTTTTACAAAAAAGCAGATTTACACACAAGTTTGGGAAGAGGAATACGCTTTTGACGATAGCAACATTATGTCCTTTATCAGCAAGCTCCGAAAGAAAATTGAGCCTGACCCGGAACACCCTCATTACATTTTGACCGTTCGGGGTGTTGGGTATCGTTTCAATAAGGAGGCCTAAAAATGGGTGTGAACAGTTATTTACTTGCAGTGTTGCTTGTTGCCTTACTAGTAATACTCTATCTGCTTTCAAAATTACACCGTGTCCGGGAGCAGCTTTCTATTATACGGGACGCACTGCAAGATATTAAGGACGGTAACTTAAATCGTCGGGTGTTGACAAGAAAAGGCGATATGACAAAGCAAATCTGCTATGACCTCAATGCCATAGCTGTCAGCAATCAATCCCGCCTTATTCAGCAAAAGCAATCCGAACAGGCATACAAACGCCTTATGACAAGTCTTTCCCATGATGTGAAAACACCGCTTGCGTCATTGGTCGGTTACCTGGAGGCGATTGAAAATGAAATTGTTGTCGGAGAAGAAAAAGATAAGTATGTCCATGTCGCTATGGACAAGGCCCACCACTTAAAAAGTTTTGTGGAAGCACTTTTTGAATGGGTAAAACTGGACGGTGGAGAACAACTTTTTCATTTTGAACTTTGTGATTTGAACGAGCTTTCCCACGATATTGTAGCCGATTGGATTACGACATTTGAAAGCAACAACTTTGAGTATGAAATCGACATTCCCGAAACGGAATACAATGTTCGCATTGACGCTAACGCGTATACCCGTATTCTCAATAACCTCTTTCAGAATGTTATTCATCATAGCGGGGGAAGTGAGCTGTTTTTCAAAATATCCGAAAATGAGGAAAAAGCTACAATTTCAGTCGTGGATAACGGCAAAGGCATTCCTGCCACAGAACTGCCACACGTTTTTGAGCGAATGTATCAAGGCGATTATTCCCGCTCCGGCAAGGGAAACGGTCTTGGATTGTCCATTGCCAAAGAGCTTGTTTCTATCCATGGTGGAACGGTGAGCGTAAGCAGTGTTCTCACCAAAGGAACAACACTTACCGTTACACTTCCGAAAGCCCTGTGACAGCACAGGGCTTTCTTTTTATCCGTTAAACATGAAAAAAGCAAGATTACGGCAAGGTTATGGCAAGGTTTAGCCCTTATAATAAATATCGAAAAAAGGTAGATGTTATCGTGATGAGGTCGCTTGGATTATGTCTTTACAACTATGTCATTTGGCAGAACATTAACAGTTAAGAAAGTGAGGTTTTCAATATGGATGGCTACATTATTGAAACAAGACAACTGACAAAGGTTTATGGCGAACAAACTGCCGTAAACAATGTCGATTTGCATATTAAGCCCGGACGTATCTATGGTCTGCTTGGGCGTAATGGGGTTGGAAAAACTACCATTATGAAAATGGTTTTAGGTTTGACCCCTATCACGTCCGGCGAGGTGGACGTATTTGGGAAAAATATCAAAGGCTGTGAAAAGCGGGTGTATCCGCGTATCGGTGCAATCATTGAAACACCGGGATTTTATCCCAACCTAACGGGTACTGAAAACTTGGAAATTTTCGCAAAGCTGCGCGGCACTACTTGCCCGGACGCTGTAAAAAATGCTTTGGAAATTGTAGGGTTGCCCTACAAGGATAAAAAGTTGTTCAGCAAATATTCACTTGGAATGAAGCAGCGTCTTGGTATTGCAAACGCTATTCTACACGACCCGGAGCTGCTGATTTTGGATGAGCCAACAAACGGGCTTGACCCTATTGGTATTGCGGAGGTCAGAAATTTCATTAAGGATTTGAGTGTAGTACGTGGTAAAACCATACTGATTTCCAGTCATATCCTTTCGGAAGTAGCTCTGCTTGCGGACGATATTGGTATTATCGATCACGGTGTTCTACTGGAAGAAAACAGCTTGGAAGAACTTCAAAAGAAAAACAACAAGTATATTATGCTGCGCGTTTCTGATGTTCCCAAAGCTGCGCTGATTTTGGAACAGCAATTCAAACTCAAAGACTACTCTGTGCAGGATGACCACGTTTTGCGACTTTATGATACGTCACTTGATATGGCGGCGATCAACAAGGCTTTGATGATGCAGGATATAGCAGTTTCCGGCGCTCAACTCTGCAATGACACTTTAGAGGACTACTTTAAGAAGATTACGGGAGGAGAAGGCATTGCTTAAACTCATTCAGACAGAATTTCTCAAACTGCGCCGTAAGAAGTTTGTTTGGCTGATGTTGTCAGTGGCTCTCTTTATGCCTGTGTTTGCGTTGTTCTATTTCAAAACAAGCGGCGGGGCAGGCATTGACCCGATAGAGTTTTACAAGTGGACGGCGTTCAGTTATACCCCCTGGATTATTCTCCCCGTCGTTTTGGGAATACTTTGTACAATGTTGATATACGATGAGAATCAATATGATATGCTCAAGCAGCTTTGGATTGTGCCTGTTGGAAAAATGGAATACTTTTTCAGCAAGTTTACCATTGTGCTTTTCTACTCGGTTTGCTTCATGCTGATAACGGCGGCAGCCTCGGTGCTGGCAGGCGTAATTCCCGGATATATCGCTTTTAGTTGGGAAAGCGTCGGCTATCTGCTTGTGAAGTGTTTGGAAATCAGTGTCCTTACCGCGCTTGCGGTCATGCCGATTTTGGCAGTAGCAGCCGCACAAAAAGGTTATATTCTTCCCGTGTGTACGACGCTTGTTTATACATTCCTCGGCTTTATCCTGCTGATGGTGAATATGTATCTTCACCCGTTATCCAGCATGACGGCAATCGTAATGCGAGATATTCCGGGCGTAGTTTTGACCAAAACGCTGAATATTCCGGCTGCTATTGGTTGTATCTGCGTATGGGATGTTGCTTCGGTCGTGTTGGCAAATGTCACGTTAAAAAAGAGAAAGTGAGGTATAGATTATGAAAATATTAATTTGGGCAGAACGAAAGAAGTTGCGACGCTCAAAAATCGTTTTGACTGCTGTTTTTGCAACGGTGATGGTCGCGGTCATTGTTTTTGCACAAGGGCAATTCGTTTTCAACGGCTCTCGCTACGTTGACAGTGCAGGGTGGTTTATGACAACGGCGCAGTCTTTGGCGACATTCTATGTTTTACCCGCTGTCATCGCTCTTGTAGGCAGCTATATGATTTGCAGAGAAGAACAAGAGGACACACAAAAATCGTTACATATGATACCCATAGATGAAACCCGCCTAACAACTGCAAAGATGATTGTTTTGCTGGCTTTCAGTGTCTTGATTTATCTGCTTCTTTTCGTAATTACATTTTTGTGCGAGGTCGTGCTTCATTTTGAAGCCTTGACCGCAGCCATGATTTTCACATTTTTTAAAGTGTATCTGTTAGATGGCATAGGCGTATTTCTCGCAGTCGCTCCCATTGTCGCATTGGTGGCATGGATTAAAAAAAGCTACTGGCTTGCACTGGTGTTTGCGGAAATCTACTCTTTTACAGGATTATTTGTGAGTATGTCCAGTATGCTAAAAACATTTTATCCTATCACCGCGGCGTTTAATCTTTCGGGGTATTACGAAGCGTCTACGACGCAAATTATTGGAAGTGTTATCAGTCTGATACTTTGCGGCTGCCTTGCCGTAGCAATCCTCGCTGGCCTGAAAAGGAGAACGCATTGAACATTGCAATGCCAACAAATAACAAAGACTAAATAGAAAATCTGCCGGATGACGGCAAAGAAAAAGTAAAATGAAAGTGATAGAGGGGATGAGATACTGAAGAAAATAATCATAGAAGTGGCACAGGATGACGCTTCAATTCAAAGGCTTGTGCAGCACTTGATGGCTGGTCTGCCGGACAGTACTATTTATACCGTGCAGCAAGACTACCTCTGTTTCGGCGAACTGGAGATTTATATCCAAGAGCGAAGAGTATTGATTGCAGAGAGGCAGATTCCATTATCTGCAAGAGAATACGATTTTCTGGTGCTGCTGGCATCGCATCCAAGGTGGATCTTCAGCAAGGAGCAGTTATGTGATTATCTTTGGCATGATCCACCGGAGGATGCAGATAATGCAGTATCCTGTCTGGTATTCGGCCTTAGAAAGAAGTTGTCACAGTACAGCAGGAAAGAATACATCCACACAATTCGAAGTGCCGGATATTTCTTTCAACCATAAAAAGAGCCGTCCAATATGGGCGGCTCGGTGTCATTAAATAATCAGGTGGCAATTCCCTTCTATTTGAATTAGGGAGTCTCCGTCAATTTGTTTGTAAAGCTGTGAAATGAGGATCAGGGAATCTTCCAGCGACAGACCGGTTACGCATATGTTGGCCAGTAATTCGCCAAGACATAAATCTGCGTTCTGATAAATCTGTATTATTTCTTCTCGAAGGTCACCCCATTTACAAGAGGAGCGATCAGAGATGACTGCAGGAAGCTTCAGTTTGGTGATATTCCATTCAACCCAATCCCCATGGACAACCGCAACGGCACGCATATCGGTGATGTACGTCATTTCCTGTTCGGAAACATCCTGCGTGATGTCCTTTAACGTCATTTCATAACTGTGTTTCATTTTTTTATAAAGAGTCTCGTAATCCAATGCGATTTCAGCATCGTTTAGAGAGTCACTGTAACTGCTCAGTACATAAATATCCATAAAGACCTCCATCTCTTAGTCATAGTCTACAAATTCATAAAGTGAGATATCATGTTCTTTAAAAAACAGATTCATCTCCTCCAATGATTGAAAATCGTAGCCCAATTTCTTTAGTCGGTTCCGTATGTCCTCTTTACTGGGAAAAGTAGCATAATTTTCCAGCAAGTCAGAAATCGGTTTGCCGGAAGGAGTGAGCATGCCTTCCTCTTCAATTAAAACTAAATAGTAATCTGGGAAAAATTGTCCGGTTCTATCAGTATTAATGTAAATACCTTCGCCAGGCTCCATACTTTGCATAACAAAGGATACGCCATAGAAATCAGCCAGCGCCATGTATGCATCATGTAAAGGACTCCATGCAACACTTAGTTCCAAAAGGATATTGTCTTCATTTCGTTCCTTATAGGTTATATTTCCGCGTAGTCTTCCTTGAGGTAATGCAAGATTTCTTTGAGCAAATAGATTTCCTATCCAAGAACGATTGGTATTGTGATCGATTTGAATAGAGGTTTCGATATCTTTCCAAAGAGCGTTTAGCCGTTCTGGAGCTTCATTGGAATAAAAATATACATCATCGCAGCATATATTGGCCATTGGGCGTTTCTCCTTTCGGTGGTTGCAGAATGATATGATTCGACATTGGAGTCTGAATGGCAGAGTCCATATTTTTGTTTGCATAAAGAGCTTCATTGATTCTCTGACAAAGCTGTAAGCATAACTGATAAGCTTTTTTCAGATCATAATAGCGGAAAAAGCACCGGCTTATTTCTTTCATCATTCCGGAATCCTGAATCGCTTGATTGATGATACAGATCTGTTCCTCCCAAGAAATATTAACATTTAGCTTCAGTCCAGGCAGAGTTACCGCTTTTACATAGGCTTCGGCCTCGTGCTTAATAGTGTTTTTTAATTCTTCGTAAGAATCCCGGTAGATGGTTTGTAACAGATCCGGTGCAACCGCCTCTTTATTCTTCTTTAATATGGAAAGCAGCTGATTTAAGCTGCTCTCCATTGCTTCCAGAGTCTGATTCAAGCACACATCACCTCGGTTTCTATTGGCATAGTGGTGTAAACGAGGGAATAGATCGTATTTCTGGTTTCAAAGACTATGCCATCATTTGAAACCTCCAGGATCTGCTGAACCGATGAAGTTGCGATGGACTGCTGTCCATGACTGATAAACGCCCGCTCTCCGATTCGAAGAGGCAGAACAAGAAATCCAGTTAGCGCAACCTGCTTTTTTAAGGATGATTCATTTATCATAATTATATTTTTGTTCATCATAGTTACTACGCTCCTTTGAGTATTTAGTTATCATGCAACGACATATCTTAACTGAAAACAACCACGGGATACTGACTTGTAATCATCAGGGTGTTCATACAGTGTTGCTCGTATGCGTTCCCGATAATGTGGATTTTTTCTTGCTTTGGGATGAGACTGTAGTGTTTGATACAGATCAGCAAGTGTGGTAGTACCACCGATGGATTCCATCGTCATACGGATTAGATGATGCCAGGTCAGGGACTCAATGTCTGTCTGTGTTACCAGCAGATCATTCTCCTGTTTCCAAGAAAACGGAATAATCAGTGAATCCTGCTTGTGATAAACTAACAAGTATTCGGTTACTATTGGGATAAATGGCTTCTTATAAGTTCTTGTATCAGAGACACAGTTGAACTGTCCCTTTACAATAAAGGATTCAAAATTCCCCATCCGCATCATGTCATGCTGAATGCTGTGAAATTCTCCCCGGTATCGGATGTCCCCGACCAGGATAGCCAGACGTCCATCTTTTCTGAGTGCAAAGAACAGCTTTCGGATACAGTAATTCAATTTTTCCAGAAAATCTGCATAGTTTTCACACCGAGATAGGTCATCCGGGTGCGGTTTGCCCCACATGTTTCCGGAGTATTGTATGATGGAGTGATAGGGCGGATGAAAGAAAATCAAATCTGCCGAGTCATCCACTTCATTTTTTAATGCATTCCAGTTCCCATGACCATAGGGCGGTGTAGGATTTAAGTCATAGAGCAGGGAACGAATCTGATATCGTTTGGCTGCTGCGTGACTGGTTCCTGAACCGCTCATAGGATCTAACAGGGTAAAGGTACTGAGGTCTTTTCCGTAATATTTCTTTGTGTCCAGTACATATTTCAGGACTGCAGAGACTACTTCAGGGGAGCAGTTGCCACGCCAATGGTTGCTTCCGCCCTGCCCTCGATCTGGAAACGCCATAAAGGAAGTTAGTTCTTTCCCAACACGTCTTCGCAGATTTTCCGTCCCCAGTGATTGGACAAGTGTTTGCCAATCAGAGCCGAATTTCTGCTCTAAGAAAGCAGCAGCTTGCTGGAGTTGAAGGTCATTCATGAGCGTTCGCCTCCCAACTGAACCGGTGTATTGGCAATCCGGTTCCGAAAGCGGGAAACTCTGCTGGATACCCCGCGAACGGAGATGCCGCAGTATTCTGATATTTCACGGTAGGTATATCCCTCGGATCGTAATTCAAAAACATGGCGTTCTTTGGGCGTGGAGTAGGATAACAGATGTTTTACGATATCTGCATCATGCATCTGTTCTTCGATCGCTTCCATCCGGTGAGGCAGGAGCTGATCTAATTCCTGCAATGCCATAGCATCTGTATATTCCACAACGTCCGCATTTCGTTTTGGGCGGTTTCGATAGATGATGTCATCCACCAGTGCGTTGTGCATATTCTGCCATGCAATTGTGGAAAAAGCGTACTGCTTTTGAAGCCGCGGTGAATTTACATATTCCTGGACCGCAAGAAGATAACCGAAGATGATTACATCGTAGAAATCGGCTTCCGGCAGATCGTAGGAATGTAAGAATTTCCATACCAGAGTATGGTGGTCAGCAGCATATTCCTGTTCTTGTGAGGTAAGTGGTCTTATTTTTTTCATTGTATTTTTCCTTCTTTCATCATTGTTTATTTTGTGTAAGCAGTGCGGCAATTACCTTTGCGCATAACCGTTCTTCATCCGTTACCTGGCGGTGTCCGTTTTGAAACAGGAGCAGAGCCATGGGAGCGTAATGGTCATCGGGGTTCCTGACTGGTATCATGGAATCGACCGGGAAGCGGTCTGAATCCGTAGCATAGACCTTTTCTTTGAAGATCTGCGGCTGCTGCGTTTTGACATAAGCAGACAACACCGTGGATATGGAACTTCCTTCTAACAGGCAGATTCCCTTTGCAGACAGGATTTTATCTGTTGAGCAGATAGCAATGCTGCACCGGATAACTGAGTATAAGATTTCTAAATAGTTCTTTGCAGTCTGATAGCTGACTGGATATGCCTGGTATTTGTACAGGTAGACTCCCTGGTCTTTTGTACATATCTCCAGTGCATCACCCGGAAGCAGCTGCATGGTTTCACGAATGGCCGATGGGAGATTGATGCGTCCCTGTGTGTCGATTCTTCGTATCATTGCTGGTTTCATAGTCATCTCTCCTCTTTAAAAAGAAGGAAGCATGTAGCGCGCTTCCTTCCCTGAAAAATTATGCGGCATAGTAGTTATTCGGTGGCGCTGCTTGCGTCTGCTTCGCAGCATTTTCCGCCAGAAGTGCCTGATATGCCTGCTTTCCATTGGATATCAGACCTGTTGCGATTGCACTCTCCCACATATGCGTATAACGTACAACGCGGTTTAAGAGACAATACATATCGGCATCTGTTACATTGAGAAATGCTTTCGAGATTGGCTGAAAGCTGTTCTTTTGCATGTAAGTGCCTCCGGTCTGGTTTTGAAAGGCAATTCCTTTTCCGTTTTCTGCTTCAATCCGCCATGGAATCCGCAGAGGGTTGCCCTGATAATCATGGGTATTTCGGGTAATTGATAATTTCGTTACCTGAGAATAGCCTTGCTCATCTTTTGTACCAAAAATCTTATCCTGCCGGTATTCAAATACCGGAAACCCCGCATGGAGTCTGGAAAAAATATATTCCACTTCATCAGGGGAAAGGTTTACTCTTACAGAGATCGTCTGATTGCCTTTGCCGTTGGAATAGTCCAAAAGTGTCAAGCCAATCAAGGAGCGGATTTTGCGACCATTTTCCGTATATTCACCATCCGCATGGAGCTGCGCATAGTTGGTGGTAGCAGCAACCCGCAGTTTATCGTAAAAAGCAACCAGTTTCCGATTGGTTTTTAGGACACAGATCTGATTTGTTGCATGAGATTCATTCATTGTTTGTTCCCTTCTTTCTATTGGATGTACTGTTCAATCAGCTTTGGCAGGAGCCTTGGAAGCTTGTTCAGGTCCGAAATATCTAAAAATCCGTCCTGATAGATTTCCTTGATACGGTCTTTGTCAGACCCGATGGCCGCTGCAAATACCAGAACACCTTTCTTACGGTATTCCTGTTTGATAGCACGAAGATCCGCTTCAGCGGCGGTTCCGTAGTATCCTTCACCGCTGGGCTGTCCATCACTGATGATAATCAGGATTTTTAAGTCTTCCGGACGTGCATCCAGATGAGCGGCAACATAACGAAGTGCGGCACCATCCCGGTTACATGCTCTTGCGCTGATATCCATCAGACGATAGCAGTCATTTTTATCCAGAGAATCAAATTCAGCATAGGAATATAGTTCTACGTCGGAATCTTCTGTATGACCATAAATGGTGATTGGAATATCCAGGGAACTGCAGAAATCATAAAGAATAATTGCAGCCTGCCGTGCCATGGTGATACGGGAATCAGAACTCATAGATCCGCTCTCATCCACCAAAAGGCCGACTGCCAGTTCCGATGGTTCTCCGGGAAGCTTTGTCCGGGAAAAATAAGCACCATCATTTTGGTATAAACATCTGGCTTCCAGACGCTTTCCGTAAATCAGGTGGCTTAACTTCTCACCGTTTCGCTTTTTATCCAGAATCTCCTTCACATTAGACTGCAGGCGTTTGGAAATCTCCAGAAGAGGAGCCTTAACTGCATTGTAGCTGGCAATCAAAAATGGATTGACAGCACGGATGCGATTGACGCAAATATGGATTCCCTTATGGATATTACCGTATTGCAGTTTCGTGGCCTCTTGTTGTAATTCTTCTGACAGTTCCTCCTCATAGGAAGCGTTTGCACGCTCACTTGCCAATTTGGTAAGTACGTTTAGAATGTCATTAGCGCTATCCTCATAGTCACTTCCCTTATAGCTGAAGTTGTAACTAACACCGGGGTTTGTTCCGGTGCTCAGCTGACTGGTTTTGGCCCTTGCGATTCTTCCTGTTTCTTCCTTCACGACTTTTTGAGCCTGGGCCTTACCTTTCTTAATACTGCCTGGACTGATCTTGCCGGAATTTTTAAGTTTCGGCTTTCCTTTCCCGTTTGGCAGTGGAGTAGCTCCCGGCATTTCTGCGCCAAGAGATTCTGTTAATTGATCCAGGAATTCCTCCCCTTTGCCATTGCTTTCCGCCTCTTCAGCCTGTTTGACCAGTGGCTTGATGTATGGCCATAAGATGACTAACAGTTCATTCACGGCCTCGAAACGCTTTTTCGGATTGGTCGCATACAAAGAATTTTCAAAAACCGGAATACATTCTTCCAGACAATCCAGATATTCACCCTGATAATTTGTTGGGTTATTGACATCGCCGGCTCGGCAGTATTGCAGGATCAGATTGGACATGATTGCCCATTCCATATACTCCTTATCAATCTGTGCCTGAATGGAAGGCGATAATTCTGCCATCCGCTGGCTGTTGATGTTGATTCCAAGCTTGAATGAACCGGGGAATACCTGACACATTCGGGCTTCAATATAAATGTCCTCGAAAATGTTGGTCAGGCTTGCTGCACATTTTGCAAGAGTCTGACAGATGGTTTTCTTTTTTGCATTCATGGCATCCTGGATTTCATTAAATTGGAATTGGTATTGGGAAATACAGATGGAAGGATCAGCGGGATAGAAGCACCCGTTTTCCATAGAGGTAAGATAGAGATTTCTTGCAGTAAAGTCGGTAAAGAGCAGATGCCCACATTCATGTCCGGTAAGTCCTGTAAGACTCTGGGACCGTAATAGTCGCGTCGGAAAACTGATTGTAATATCGTTTCCGGCATTCTCGTGAATGGTATGGTTGTCTGTGAAGGCAACCGGTGCATCCGGAGAGGTATCCCAGTTCATAAGAACCTGAACCCCTGTTTTATACCGCTTGCTTGCGGACTCCGCAATGCCGCTTTGATAGTCTGCGTAGGCATTGGAAGTGAATAACTCTTCATCTGTAATGCTTTCCCTTTCCTCCAGTATCTGTTTCTTTAATAGTTGATAATTAGCATGCAATAGTTAGTTCTCCTTTCCTTTCGTCTGAAGATCCGTGGTCAGCAGTGTTTCCATGGGAATCCCAAAATAAATGGAGATCCGATAAAGCGCATAAGCGCTTGGCATGGTGCCGCCGGATTCATAATGATTGATGGCGTAGCAGGATAAATTCAGAAGTCTTGCCAGTGCTTTCTGGGAAAGCGGGGGCGTTCTGGTAAGTCTAAGAAACGCCAGATTGCCTGCAAAGTTCTGATGGATTTCCTGTTCGGTATAGTTCATTCGATTGATAAATGGATTCATTACATCCCTCCTTATGCCGCCAGCTTCGTATCAATACAGCGAGACTGTATTTCCATACGGCTCTGACCGTCGGAAGAGGCAGACGCCAAAACGGTGTATTTTGCTGCCTGCGCAATATCGTTGCAGATCATGTAAGACTGCACCCAGGATATTAATTCCCGGACTCCACAGCACCCATCACGTATAGAGGCTTCCTGGCAGTATTCATTGACATCTTTTATTATCTGCGCCATTGTCTTGATGGCAGAATGGTCTTTGCATCCAGTGATTCCCTGTACTCGTTTGATTAGAGTGGCTTCATCGGGCTCGTCCAGATCCACGACCAGGTTCATTCTGGATATGATGGATTGGTTCATTCCACGGCAGCCGGCATAATCTACGTTTGTTGTTACTACGATTACGGTATCCGGATGGCGCATGACCGTTTCACCCGTTGGAAGTGTGATGGATTTGCATTGATCCAATAGGCCGTTTAATCCAACCAGTACAGCCGGGTTAGCAATGACGGTTGGCTCCTGGATTTCCAGAATATATCCGTACCGGATTGCTTCCACCAGAGGTGTGTCCACATACTCAAACTCTTTGCCACCAGATTGTGTAGAGAGGCGGGCCTCTGTATTGTTCACAACGGCCTGGATCAGTGTCTGGTAGACATTTTCTTCTGTAATGGATTCATCATAGGTATTGGTCATGGTGTAGTAAGCACTTGCCGGGTCCATTCGAATATCTGTAAAAGTCGGATAAGGAACTTCCTTGTTGGATGTCTTTCTGACCTTTGGAAGTATCTGGCCAACCAAATCAAAAATCTCCGTGTTGGCCGAGCAGGTAATGAACCGGTATGGCAGATGAAGGGCGCTTGCGATTGCCCTTGCCCCTTCTGTTTTTCCTGTTCCAGCAGGGCCTCGCATTAGAAAATTGCGCATAGGCTGCGTGGAAGTGGTGGTCATCTTTGCATGTTCACAGATCTGCTTGATTTCTGGTGGTACGATATACCACTGTGGCAGTGCCGGTACAGCTGCCTCCTCCTCCGATGTTAATACGCGGGATTCATCCAGCACGTATTTTCCAACGAAATCACGATGTGTGATAGAAGGCGCTTTCTTTCCGGTTACGTTGGATTTTTTTGCCACTTCGAACTCGCCACATAATACGGTGGTTGCAATTAATGTTCCGTTTTTGACCTCCATAGCTCTGATTGGAGAGATTATTCCGCCAGCATTTAATTTCACCGGGATTCCAATCGCTCCTAATGTATCTGCATTTTCTATTCGCCGATACAGGTTATCGCACATTAATGCAGCATTCATAAGGCATTCTTCCAAATCCATGTATCCAGATTGCACGCACGCCTTGAACTTCTGATAGGTATCATTAAATTCACTGTCTGCCAAAGCAGTTGGCAGAAGGGAAAAGAATAGAGCAGTTCCGCTTTTGCCATTTTCCGTATACATATAATTTGCCGGTTTATCCGTTGGAATCACAGGATCTTGATAGACTCCTGCTTTAAACGTTCCCATATTCTGGTTGTATGTGACTACATGAAGTTCTGCTTCGGAAATACTGGGATATTCTGCAACGGTAATGTCATCTCCCTGACTGCCAATGGCACCGGTATGTGTCTGCCTGGGATTGGTGATTCCCAATTCCAGACTGGCATAGGTAATAATTGCGCGAATAGCAAGGGGATGGATGGTGGCAACTTTTCTTGGACCCATATTGTATTTGGACGTGATGTCCGATCTGGTTAGTTCTGCGTCTGTGCATGTATTAAATGGTTCCGGTTGTTTTCGCTTCCAAGACCATTTTGCAAATATTTCATTCATTTTATGTATCCCTCCTTATTGATTCCAGGACAGTACCAAAGTCTGTTCATTGGCCGTTGCCTGAAGTTCATTCTCTTCTAATATTGCTGCCAGTTCTTCAAAATAAGCTTTTCCAGGAAAGTTCTGTAAGGTATCCTTTACGATGGGATTGCCGTCTTCTATGATGAAGAGATCGCCCTTGTCGTTGATGGACAGGCTGGAGTAGCCTCTGGCATTTAAGTCTGTAATCAGGTTCATTAGGACGCTGGAGCCGACGAGCTCGTACCAGGATGAACAGTCTACTGTTTCGCTGGGCTGTTCTTTGCCGGGTGCCCCTTTTGCGGAGGGGCCGTGTAGGGGTTCCAGACGGAGCAGCTGAAGCTGAATAGATCCGTGTGCGTCCATTGTCATTTCTGCATGGGTAAATTCACCGGTATGGAAAATGGATAGCCGGGTTGTCTTACCGTCTAAAATACGATCCAGATCCGGTCTTTTTTCCCAGTCCCAGGTAGCATCCGGATAAGCGGAATGCAGTTTCTCTGTGACCCGGTGGCTTAATTGACACAAAAGTGCCAGCCGGATGTTATCTTCCGGTTCTTTGCTGCTCTTTGCATATTTCTTAGGCTTTATAACTGGAATGATTCTCTTTGGCAGGGAAAGCCTTGGAAGCATAGACAAAAAAACAGTCCCTAGAATTCCAAAAACAATGATGCCAAGTACCAGCGCCTGATTCTGAATTGGAGCAAACAGTGTGATAACCAGAAGGATTGCAACGACAGCTCGAAAAAAGAGCATACTTTTTGATTTTTTCATAGACGTTTCCTTTCTGAAAATAAAAAAAGGGACTGTCCCGATGATGATTCATCGATTGCAATCCCTGTTTGGTAGTCATTGATGGTTAACGTTGGAATGGAAGCTGCTGCTGGGGGAAACTGGAAAATTCGCTTGAATTTCCGGGATATGCAGTGCCGGCTGGCTGCTGCATAGGCTGTTGATAATTCATGGTTCCCTGCTGGTAATTTGCCTGTCCACTCGGCTGGGTGTATCCCTGCTGTGGAGCCGTCTGCTGTGGTGAACCCTGTTGGTAATTCTGTTGTGGCATAGCATTTTGTCCAGGTGTGTAATTCTGAGCTGGTGGTGTCTGCGGTGCCTGAAAGTTTGTCCCCTGGTTTGCTGCAGGCGCACTGTTTCCGTTGGAATCATTGTTCTGCCTGTTTTGTGGTGCATAGCTCCAGTCAAGAACTTTGACTTCCAAACTGCGGTCGTGGTAAGTCTTGGCGGTACTGTTCGGGTCCTTGTCGTTTGGATCTTTTCGGAAGTATTCCTTCGAATCGAAATCTCCAATGATGGATAGAACGTCCCCTTGCTTTACCCCCGCTTTGATGAGCCGCTCCGCATTTGAACCATAGAAGTTGCCAGCAAAGCATACGGTATGTTCCGTTTCTTTGTTGTACCCCTT
>JAQVCP010000012.1 GCA_028689735.1 Hespellia sp.
TAAAATCAGGCGATACGCCTAAGTATAACTAGAACTAAATGTTTTGAACAAAACATGTAGACTTGTGCTTAAGTTTATCTGCTGCACTGGCATTTGTCAATATATTTTTTCAGGAACTACCCCGGGGCAGCAAAAAGGCAGGTGCTTTCTCTTCCCCAAGAGTACCACACCAGCCCACAAAAATTATGGTAAAGCGGATATTGGGAATCCGTTTCGCCACTCCCTCATGATCATCCAGCTAAAAAGATATCCCATCTGTCTCGATCACGTAGCTCTTCTCCTTTGCATCTTCCCGGCTCTCATACTGTTCCTCCGCGGCTTTTACCGCACGGAAGCGATTGAGAAGTTTTTTCAGATCCCCGTCCGCCATATCCTGCAGCTTCTGGATTCCTTCCTCGTCAAATGTTGTCTGGCCCTCCTGCAGCTGCCTTGCACCGTCCACAAGTCTCTGAATTCCACTCATGATCGTCTCATTATTTGACGCAAGCTGCCGGGAGCCTGACTGAAGCTGTTCCAGTGCAGCGGTAAGAGTATCCATCCCCTCTGTCAGACCAGACATGCCGGAAGAGAACTGTGTCAGCACCTTCATGTGCCCTTCCATATCACGCAGTGTCTCAAGGATTCCCGAGACATCCACTGTCATATCCGGCATTTCCAGCGGTGGGATGGCTGTAAGCTGATTCTGTGCCTCCTGGATATTGTCATTGGCTGCCGTGAGATTCTCCCCTGCCTCTGACGAACTTGTGACGTTGATTCCACTATAATCTGCTGCTGCTAAAATCTCTGCCTTCTCTTCCTCCGTCAGGTTTCCATTGGAGTTTATTGCTGTCTCCAGAACATTCTGAGCCTGGACCCTCGCCTGCTCTGAGGCATCTGCATCTGCATTTTCAAGGCTCGCCGCCGCTCCCGAAACTTCCGACTGTGCATCCGTCAAAGCTTCGTTGGTTCCGTTTACTGCGCTGTCTATCGCCATCTTATATGCCGCCACATTTTCAGCGAAGGACTGCAGTCCGGTAAATGTCTTCTGCAGCGCCTCCATGTTCTGACTCAGCGTGGCTGCATCTGCCGCCAGTGCCTGGGCGGCCGCCGAAACTGCTGCCACACTCGCATCATCCGGCATGGACGCTTCTGACAGAGACGCAGAAATCATCTCGATTCCACTCTCAAGTTGCTGCACACCGTCCGTGTAAGCCCCCACAGCACTCTGAAACGTGGTAAGACCGTCTAACAGAGCACCCGTTCCTTCTACCAGTGCGCCAGATGCCTCGCCCAGCTTCTCCATGTCATCTATCAGCTCATCCACATCATCCAGCGAATCCAGATTCATATCACTTAGTCCCAGTGGAGTCATTACATTTGCCGTAAATTCCAGCTCAAACTCAGAGACATCTGCAGTGATTTCTACATAATCCGGCAGATTGACATCATCTGCCGCCTCTATACCATCAAGCTCCAGACTGTCGCGAAGGGCTGGAAATACTGTGCCAACCACAACATTCTGGTCGTCATCTTCCATGATTTTCCCGTTGGACACCTGAATATTGGAAAAGGTGTCGGATGGAAGCATCACCACGGAAAGCAGGAGAAATGGAGCACTCACCTTTCTCTCTTCTCCATCGACTGTCACGGTCTCTTTTGTGAGATTTTCATAATCAAACCGGAGTTTGACCTTTCCGGATTTTCCTGCAATCTTCTTCGGGCTAATTTCCTTTCCGTCAAGATAATAGGTCAACTTCACGGAAACCGGAAGGTTCGTATCTGCATCTTCCTTCTTCAAGGTCCCGGATTCATCGGCCTGCAGAAAGACCATCCCCGATTCACTCTCTGCCGTCCCTGAATCTTTCACTGCCTCTGCTGTCGTCTTCCGGACATTTTCGCTTGCCTTTGTTTCCTCCTGAATGACTGAATTTTCCCCGGACGCTTTCGCTGCGCCGACTGTCACGAGGCTCAGGATCAGTACTCCACATATGGCACCCGCCAGGGTTTTCTTATTTTTCATAGGCTCCCCTTTCTCGTTTCCATTTTATTCCGCATTTTTTAAGGCCTCATCCATGGGCACTCTCCGGATTTTACGCATTTCCAGAACAGCCACCGCCGCATATGTCACGATTCCCAAAAGGAACATTCGCACAAACACCGTCCAGTCCGTATAAAATGCAATCCATCCACTTAACATAGAGCGCATCATCTCCCGGTAAATCACAGTTAACAGTCCATAATCAATCACCATGCCAAACAGCAGAAAGATTACCACCATAAACGAAGTGGAGAGAATATAAAGACGACTGATTTCGCTGTTCTCATAGCCGAGAATCTTCGTCATGGAAATGGACTGCGCATTCTTTTCTATGATAATTTTTGAAAGCAGATAAATCACCACCATGAAAATCAGCATTGCAAATCCATCCACCAGGTACATCATGCTTCCCATGGACACATCCAGTTGTCTCGAAACTTTCGTCAGCGCATCCTTATCTACCACCGAGCCGATATATTTATCATTGATATCGGTAAGCTCTGTGTCAGAAAAGTAACCGCTGAAATAATCCTGAGCCAGATCAAAAGTCTCATTCAGCTGCTCCTGACTCATGAACACAGACAAAGCTCCCATATAATCATAGATTCCGGAAATCTTAAAGTCATAAGTATCTTCTTCATATTTTTCCTTCAGTGTAATGGTGTCCCCCGCCTTCAAGTCATACTTATCTGCATACCCGGAGGAAATATAAATCTGCCCATCTGAAAAGTCCAGCGGAATGTAACTGCTGTCCTTACCGATTCCATAGAGCAGAATCTCCTCACTGTCACAGATATCATCCGTTGTATTCAGCGAATATGCAGTAAATTTCTCCGCCGATTCGTTGTCCGTCTCTGTCGCCGCCGAGAACTCCAGCATGGAAATCATGCTCCGGATCTTACTGTCATCACTCATGACGCGGACCGGAACGCTGAGCATATACTGATACTTGCTGAGCATATTGTTCTCAATTTCCGCCTGATAATGATCCAGCACCACCGGAAGTGCCAGTCCGAAGAGAAGCAGCAGGTTCGCAAAAATAATTCCGATCAGCAAAATTACATAGTTACTCATATTCTGGAAAATAATCCGCAGCCGGAATCTTGTGAAGAAGGGAATCTTCACACCCAGACGGATGGCATGTTTCTGTCTGCGCCTGCTCAGATCACGCCGGATGAATTTCAACGGTGAAAGCTTCAGCTTATCGTTGAGAACCGCCAGATTGATGAGCAGCATCATCAGAAACGGGACCACCGTGGTCTTAATAAATGCTTCTCCGCTCCAGATTGTCACAAATTTTGTCAGACTATAGCTCCCATAATACATCTCACTGACAATATTTTTCATCACCGTGTACCCCAGAATATTTCCGGTCAATGCTCCGATCAGCGTGACAAACAGCGGCATGGATATATAATGCCGAACCAGCTCGCCTCTGGTGTAACCGGAAGCTCGAAGTGTCCCGATGGTGTTGGCCTCCTTCGTAATTGTGTTGGAAATCGTGATACCGAACACAAATGCCAGAATTCCAATGACCATGTAAAGCAAAACCGTGATCATCGCTTTGTCGCTTCCCATGTCATCCCCTGTAAATGTGATAGCCTGGTTCTGGTATTTCGGAACAAATGTTTCCAGCGTAATGACCTTTCCCATGGCCTTCATCAAGTCCTCCGCCCGGTCATTTTCTTCCTGTTCATTTTCCGGCTTCGCATTGTAGGTCCACGCATAGCGGTAATTCAGCGCCTTCCTGCTGTAGGAATCAAATTCCTCTTTTGTTACAATTGCGACACCAAACTTGACCGCATCGAACATGGTGTCATTATTATTGGAAAAGAGACAGCTGTAATCTGAAAGTGCCACATATCCGGTGACGGTCCATGACTTCCCTTCACTTTTTATCGTATCTCCAACATCGATTCCATTGTTTTCTGCATACATGCGGTCAATGGCAATCTCTCCTGCCTTCTCCGGAAATTCACCTTCCATCAGGCACACCTTGTCTACTTCCTCGCGGTTAGGGAAAATGCGGAGCGTACTGCCATTCTGCAATGCTTCCTCCACAAAGCAGCCATCGTAGACATTGATATCGCTCTTTTCAAGTGCCTCCTTTTCTCCTGCAGTCAATTCTTTTGCCACGTCAAAATATCCATCTTCGATGTTGTAGCGTTCAAAGCTTTCATCGTAGGTAATACGCATACTGCCATCTGCCACCAGAAAGCCTGACACAAATCCGATGGTTGCTGCCAGAAGAACAAAGATTACTATATATTTTCCCGCCTCATCCCGCAATTCTCTCAGCAGCCTTTTTTGCAAAGGATTTTTCATACCCTGCCTCCCTACCAGTCCAGTTCCTGAGCTGGAACCTTTTTCTCGTTGCGGTAACGCTTACGAACCACGCCATCCTTCAGGTGCACCACCTGATCTGCCATGTACTTGATTGCATCATTATGTGTAACCATGACGATGGTATTGCCATATTTGTCATTCACAGTCTCAATGAGCGTCAGGATTTCCTTGGACGTATTATAATCCAGAGCCCCGGTGGGTTCGTCACAAAGCAGAATATCTGGATTCTTCACCAGTGCACGCCCGATTGCGGTACGCTGCTGCTGTCCTCCGGAGAGTTGATTCGGAAGCTTATGCTGATGCTCATAGATTCCCAGAGTATGCATCATCTCTTCAATGTCCAACGGGCAATCGCTGAGATATGCCCCCACCTCGATATTCTCCCGTATGGTCAGATTAGGAATCAGGTTATACATTTGGAAAATGTATCCGAGATGCTTTCTTCTATACAGCGTCAGTTTCTTTTCCGTCATATCCCCGGTTTTCTCGCCATCAATGGAAATGTATCCTTCATCGGAATTATCGATGCCTCCGATGATATTGAGCAATGTGGATTTTCCAGAACCGGAGGGTCCCAGCAGTACACAGAACTCTCCTTTTTCGATGGATAAATCAATTCCTTTTAGAACTTCAATCTGGTTTTCCGCCTCACCGAAAGACTTCTTTATATTGTTAATTTCAAGAAACATTCTATTCTCCTTTTTTGTTAGTCTTTTCTTTCTATGATTAGTCTTAACTAACAATATAGCACTTTGAGAATTTTTGTCAATATCTTTTCAGTAAAAATCGGTATCCCAACATATCCAGACAGGCTGCTCCCTGTATGCATCTCATTGAATCAACGAAAAAGCTTGGGAAAACGCAAATGTGCCGCCACAGATTCTTCCAATCCGGGGCGGCACAGATGGTGCACAATTAAGTTGTAAGGGGCTGCCCTGCCCGAACCTCGGGACAGGCAGTCGTGACTTTCACGGTCCATGCGAGCACATTGTCGTGAAAAAATGGATCAGGTCGTTGACATCACAGTGGAAATAATGCAGTTCTTCCCCTGGAATATGTAGTCTCTAGATGTCACTACTTCATCTTCCGCAGTTCACACTCATACTCTTCTTCCAGTTCCTCAAACATCTTTGGAATTGCCTTATAGCATTTTATGCGGACCGCATTTTGAATGTCCTCACACAAAGCGCTCATTTTCTCGTACCCAAACTCGTCTGTAATTGTCTTCAGCTCACGCGCATATTTCTTTACATCCGCGTACTCGCGCTTGGAAACAGCCTTAAACAAATGTGCATAGGTCTTGTCGTGAAGAAATTCTTCTTTTTTCATACTTCTCACCTACCCTTGTTTGAATCCCTCACCAATTACTTCATTTGACTCAACAATGACTGTAAACGCCATTGGATCAACCTCTTTCGCGATTTTCTTAATTACATTCATCTGCTTGTTGTTGCATGCGCAAAGAACAATCTCCTTCTCCTCGCCGGAATAACTGCCTTTTCCGGTCAGAATCGTTGCTCCGCGTCCCGCGTGCTGGTCGATTGCCTCTGCCACCTTCTGCCCGCGCTTTGTGATAATCAGCGTCATCTTACCGGAATCAATACCATACATCAGCTTATCAATCACCAGCGTAATCAGATACGTAATAATGATTCCATAGATTGTCGCATCAATATCCCGGAGGATTGCTCCACCGAACAGTACAATCACTGTATCACTAATAAACACGATTCTCCCCAGGGAAAGGTGCGGATGCCTCGCCCGAATGGACAGGGTAATGAAATCAGTGCCTCCGGTGGATGTATTATTCAAAAATAAAATCGTATAACCCAGTCCCGAAAAAATACCGGTGCAGATTGCCGCCAGCATCCGGTCTCCGGAATACAGCGGAAACAGTGGTGCAATATAATCCACAATAATTGAAGTAATCAAAATCGTCTTTACCGACCGTACAAAAAAATCTCTCCCCAGAATCTTAAAACATGCAATGGCAATGGGGATGTTCAGAACAATGGTCACCCATCCGATGGGAAGTCCAAACAGCCGATAGATTACCAGTGAAATACCCGACACTCCTGCCAGCGGAAATCCCGCATTCGCCGCAAAATTATAGATGCCGACCGCGATTAAAATTCCGCCCAAAATATCAATTAGTACATCCTTTGAAAATGTTTTTATATCAAATTTCTTCATCTCTTCTTCTCTCTTTATGACATTCTATTTTTGTGATCATACCAGATTATTTTTAAAATTCATAATCATCTCATTCGTCAGACTGCTGCGCTCAGGCTCCACCGGAATATCTTCCCGCTCAAACCACTCTGCCAGCGCAAGTTCTTCCCGATCCAGCGTAATCTCTTCTTCCCCATCGAGATCCGCATAAAATCCCATCAGCACCGTATCACTGAAGGACCACGGCTGGCTCTTGTAGTAACGGATATTCTTGACCCTAAGTCCCACTTCTTCCATCACTTCACGGTGAACCGTATCTTCGATTGGTTCTCCGATTTCCACAAATCCGGCCAGAAGCGCATACTTCTTATACGTACGTCCTGAATACTTGGAAAGCAGCAGGCGGCTGCCATGTGTCACTGCCACAATCACTGCCGGAGACAGCTTCGGATATATCATAGTATGGCATTTTGGACAATATAACATACGTTCCCTGGTGTCTTTTTCCATCAGGCTTCCACACGCACCGCAAAACTTATTCGTGCGGTACCAGTTATAAAGCTGATATCCCGTGATACCGGCAAATGCAAGATACTGGGGCTCTGCTCTTCTGAAAATCTCTGTATTCTCCATCATAAACTCTGACAGCGGCTCCCGGTTAATCTCGGAAACCAGATAAAATCGCTTCTCGTCTATTGTAAATAAATATGTAGAATCCTCATAAATATCATCATTTAATCTCTCCAGATCCCCGAACGTTGGAAAAATAATCTGTTCTCCTTTTTTAAGGACCAGCGCTGTGCCCTTTTCATAATAGAGAGCAACGCTGCCCCTTTGCGGCGGCTCGGGTTTAAAACTATTGTCATACCTGTGTGGTGTAATGTCCTGTATCATGTCTAATCTCCTCTGTTTTTCATTCTTTAACACCATTATAACAGATTCCCCGACTTTTTACACATGGGTTCCTGATATTTTACGGTGTTCCCTTTACGAGGAAGTATCGAAGCGGATTCCCAATGACCACTTTACTGTTCCTAAGCATCCCATCACTTTATGTGCTTCAATATACAATTGACATTTCCTCTGCCATCATCAATAATGAAAAAAGAAGCAGTGAATCCCGAAACATCTCATACACCATAGCATCGGGAATATCCTGCTTTGCTAAAATATAACCGGGAGGAATCAGACTATGAACATTGTTTTTTTAGATGCAAAGACCATCGGCGAAGACATCGACCTTTCTGCCTATGATAAACTGGGTACTGTTGAAAAATACGGGTTTTCCACATCGGAGCAGGTTCCGGAGCGTGTCAAAGACGCAGATGTCATCATCATCAACAAGATACAGGTCAACGAACAGACCATTGGAAGTGCCAAGAACCTTAAGCTCGTTTGTGTCACCGCAACTGGCACAAATAATCTTGACAAAGAATATCTTGACAGGAGAGGGATTGCATGGCGAAATGTGGCAGGATACTCTACCAACTCTGTAGCGCAGCATACCTTTTCCATGTTGTTTTACCTGTCCGAAAAGCTCCGCTACTATGACGAATATGTAAAAGACGGACACTACGTCAACGACACCACCTTCACTCATTTTGCAGAACATTTCCACGAGATCAGTGGAAAGACCTGGGGCATCATTGGTCTGGGAGCCATCGGAAGAAAAGTTGCCGACATTGCCCGGGCTTTCGGCACCGAAATCATCTACTACTCTGCATCCGGAAATAAGCCTCAGGAAGGCTACCACCAGGTTGATTTTGATACCCTGCTGGCCACCTCCGATATCATCTCTGTCCATGCCCCGCTCACTGAAGCAACCGAGAGCCTTATGAATCTGGATGCGTTCCGCAAAATGAAACCGCATGCCATTTTCCTCAATCTAGGCCGTGGACCGATTGTTGTGGAAGCTGACCTTGCCACTGCACTAGAAAACAATCTGATTGCCGCTGCCGGACTGGATGTACTCGCCCGGGAGCCCATGCAGGAAGACAATCCACTCCTGAAGATTCAGGACAGCAAAAAGCTTTATATCACCCCACACATCGGCTGGGCAAGTGTAGAAGCAAGAACAAACCTGATGAACATCATCCTCAAACAAATCCAGGAATTTTACGGTGAAATCAAGTAAGTTTTGTCCGTGCACTAAGGTACTTTGACCGTCCAGCAACGAAGCGGATTCCGAATATCCGCCTTACGAACAAAAAGAAGAGAGCCCGCGAACGGTAAAGTGCGACGTTGTCGCATTCCACCGTTCACGGGCTCTCCTCATTCATCTCAAATTGAACAACGCTTACTTCCCTTCACCGCACTCTGAATCCGTCTGCTCATAAAAACTGGTAATCTCCTGACCAGCTGGAATGGGCTGGTCTGGAACTGCAGTTCCCGGACGGAATACATATTTCAGCAATACAGGTGTAATGATTGTTGTGATAACCACAACGATAACAACTGGTCCCAGGAACTCACTTCCCAAAAGACCAAGAGCTGACCCCTTACTTGCCACAATCAAAGCGACCTCACCACGGGAAATCATACCTACGCCAATTCGTTTTGCCTGATAATTTTTGTAACCACAAAGCTTAGCTCCAAGTCCGCAACCGATAATCTTCGTCAAAATAGCTACGATTGCCAGTACCGCAGAAAATCCAACAATCGCCATTGACATACTCGGAAGGGAAACCTTCAGTCCGATACTTGCAAAGAAAACTGGGGACAGCAGCATATAAGATACGGTATCAAACTTAGACTGGATAAATGTAGTCTTGTCCACATTCGAAATAATCAATCCTGCAATAAATGCTCCTGTAATATCAGCTACGCCAAAGAATTCCTCCGCACAGTAAGACATTACGAGACAGAACACAAATGCAATAATTGCATGTCTATGCAATCCCTTGGATGCACTGGCAACCCACCTGCGATAGAATTTGTAGAAAATAAATCCTGCCACACCTGCAAACACAAAAAATCCTACAATTTTCAAAAGTACTACTACAATATTGACCGAGTCATCGGCAAGACTGGTAATCAGTGTCAAAGCGATGATTCCCAAAATATCATCGATAATTGCTGCTCCTAAAATTGCATTTCCCGATCTTGTCTTTAACTTGCCAAGCTCTTTTAGTGTCTCAACAGTAATACTTACAGATGTTGCAGTCAGAATAATTCCAATAAATACATTCTGTAAGAAAATCGATGCAGAGCCATCTGATACAATGAGACCCGGTCTGTTGAATATGTAAGCTGCACCAAAACCACCAACAAGCGGTACAAGAACACCAATTAAAGCAATTATGAAAGAAGACTTTCCACTTGCTTTCAACTCCTGGATATCTGTCTCCATTCCCGCGCAGAACATCAATACAATGACTCCGATCTCCGCAATTTCATGAATAAACGATGTCTCACTCAGAATTCCAAGCATTGCCGGTCCCAATACAACACCTGCAATCAAGGCTCCAACTACCTGCGGCATCTGAACTCTCTTCGTAAGCAAACCAAAACATTTCGTAAACAACAATATAATGGCCAGATCTAATAAATAACTATACTCTTGCATATCATTACACTCCTTTTTATCTTTACATGAATTGTTAACATTGTATCTCGGGCAAAAGAAACATGCTTTTATCAATTCTGTATACCTTACATAATCTACTCTCTTTTTTGCTGAATTGCAAGTCTTTTCACATTCATTTCGAGTAAAAAAGAGCTTTGTCATCCTTATGCTGTGTCTGCTTTCCTGATACTTTCATGGAATCTAATCTGTATTGTGGATTCCGCCGTTGGGAAATGTTCAGAGAACTTTCCCGGATGGCAGGGAAAAGGCAGGGACACCTATCAGTATCCCTGCCTCACAATTACTTTTTCTTTTTCCATCAGGAAATCACATCTTGACTTCCCAAGTTAGAATCATATCCTGACTTCCACGCTTAAATCGCTCCCTGACTTCTTACGACGGCACCGCTCCCTGGTTCGTGGCAATCCTATGTACTTCCTGACTGCGCAGTGTAATAATCGGTCCCCCTGTACCTTCAATATAAGCACGTGTGATGGTTACTTGTCCAATATTATCATCCTTTGGAATCTCATACATAATATCCAGCATGAATTCTTCAATGATTGCGCGAAGTGCTCTCGCTCCGGTATCTTTCTTCATGGCCTTCTCCGCAATCGACATCAGCGCATCATCATCAAATTCCAGCTTCACCTCATCCAATGTGAGAAGCTTCTGGTACTGCTTCAAAATTGCATTCTTTGGTTCTCTCAGAATCTTAACCAACATCTCTGCATCCAGCCCCTTGAGAGTAAAGATAATCGGAAGTCTCCCGATGAACTCTGGAATCATTCCAAAATTCCTTAAATCTTCCACGGTTACTTTCTCCAGAATATTCTTATCATGGTCATACTTGTCCTTCAGATCCGCATTGAATCCAATGGAATTATTGTGAGAAAGCCTTTCCTTGATAATCTCCTCAAGATCCGGGAACGCACCGCCACAGATAAACAGGATATTCTTCGTGTTTACTGTCGTAAGCGGAACCATTGCATTCTTGCTGTTGGCTCCGACCGGCACCTCTACCTCACTGCCCTCTAAGAGCTTTAACATCCCCTGCTGCACAGATTCTCCGCTGACATCGCGCTGGCTGGAATTCTTCTTTTTGGCAATCTTATCAATCTCGTCGATAAAAATAATACCGCGTTCTGCTTTTTCCACATCGTTATCTGCTGCAGCCAGAAGCTTGGAAACCACACTCTCGATATCATCCCCAATATATCCAGCTTCCGTCAAAGAAGTCGCATCCGTGATTGCAAGCGGCACATCCAGAAGTTTTGCGAGGGTCTTTACCAAATACGTCTTACCGCACCCGGTAGGTCCGATCATCAGCATGTTGGATTTTTCAATCTCGATGTCATCCATGGTGTCTGTGGCAACTCTCTTATAATGATTATATACTGCCACCGACATCGCCTTCTTTGCATATTCCTGTCCTACCACATACTCATCCAGCTGTGCCTTGATCTTATGCGGAGCCGGAATGTCGCGAATGTTAAGCTCTGTTTTTTTCGCCGTATCCTTTTTCTTTTTAATCTTCTGGCGTTTCGGGACGGTATTTTCAAGATCCGTCATATTCAGGATCTGTACACCGGGTATGTTCATCAGCTTGCTGTAATCAATCTGTCCACTGGTCATCGCATCAAAGCTCTTCTGCATGCAATCCGGGCAGACTGTGATATTGTTCGGCAAATCCACCATCTTCCCTGTCACGCTCTCCGGTCTGTGACAGATGAAACAGACCTTCTCATACTCATTATTATCCTCGGACTCTTCTGTAGCTTCCACACTCTGAACCTCTGTTTTTTCTACTGTCTCGTCCGTTTCCTTTTTTTCTGTATCTTCTACCTCTATCTCATCATCTGTAATAATAAAATCGTTATCTGACATAATATTTCCTTTCTTTATCTCGTGCAGAGCCCCGGCAGATCAGTTTCGTTTCCGGTTATTCCTGCTTTATTCAGCAATTCCTATATTCTTAAGATTATAAACCAGATATTCCTATAGAACAAGTGAAGTTTTTCTAAACAAATCAGTAACAAAAGACGCCGTGATACGGCAGCACCTGGCATCTCCTTTCCATAATCACTCAATTTTACTGCTGCATCATTTCTATAAATGTCTCTTCCGAGATAATCGGTATCCCCAGATCCCGCGCTTTTTTATTCTTTGACGAAGTGGACTCAATGTCATTGTTGATCAGATAGTTCGTCTTTGAGGTCACCGACCCGGTCACCTTTCCACCCCGCGCCTCAATCAACTCCTTCATCTCGCTCCTGTTGGCAAAATGCTCCACACTTCCCGTAATCACAAAGTTCACACCTGCAAAGATCTGCGCTTCTCCTTCACCCTCTTCTTCCGGAATCTCCACTTCCTGAAGCAGTCTGTGGTAGATAACCACATGCTTTTGCTGGCTGAAATAATCCACATAAGCTCTGGCAATCACCTCACCCACTCCAGATACTTCGCTGAGTTCTTCCTGCGTTGCATGCAGCACCTTTTCCGGGTCCTGGTCAAATGCCTTACAGATGACCTTTGCATTTGCAAGACCGATGTTTGCAATTCCAAGACTGTAAATCAGCTTCGCCAGTGTGGTGGTGCGGGCAGCTTCCACACTTTTCATCAGGCGGTCATAAGACTTTTCCCCAAATCCATCCAGCAGCTTGATTTCTTCCTCATAACGGTCCAGATGGAAAATATCTGTAAAATCTTTGATAAATCCTTTTACAATGAATTTCTCCAGCGTTGCTTCGGAAAGACCGTCCACATTCAGCGCATCACGGCTCACGAAAAGCGCAAAGGATTTCATCTGCTTTGCCTGGCATTCCGGATTCGTGCAGTACAGGGTCTTTGCATCACTGACCTGAGAAATTCTGGTTGCCCCGCCACACACCGGACAGACCTTCGGAATATCCCGCACCCCGCTCCGGGTCAGATTCTCCTCAATCTGTGGAATGATCATGTTAGCTTTATAGACTTTGATCTCATCCCCGACTCCCAGCTCCAGCTCTTCCATAATACTAATATTATGTACGCTGGCGCGACTGACGGTCGTTCCCTCCAATTCCACCGGTTCAAAAATCGCCACCGGATTGATAAGCCCTGTTCTGGAAGGACTCCACTCAATCTCTAGCAGCTTCGTCTCCTTAATCTCATCCGCCCATTTAAACGCAAAAGAATCTCTTGGAAACTTCGAGGTTCGCCCCAGTGACTGACCATATGCGATATCGTCATATAGCAGTACCAGCCCATCGGATGGGAAATCATTTTCTACAATTTTCTCTGCAAACCAGGATACTTCATCCTCGATAGTCTCCCTCGTCACTTCATGGTATTCCACCACTTCAAATCCCTGACTCTTCAGCCATTCAAACTGTTCCATTCTGGAATTGTGAAACGCTGCATCCTCTGCCTTTACCAATGAAAATGCAAAGAATTTTACATTTCTCCGGGCAGTGATTTCATTGTTAAGCTGGCGCACAGAACCGCTGCACAGATTTCGTGGATTTTTATATTTCGCATCTACATCCTCAATCTCTTCGTTGATCTTCGCAAAATCACTATATCCGATCACCGCCTCACCGCGTAGAATCAGTTCTCCCTTGTATGGAATATGAAGTGGAATATTCTTAAATACCTTTGCATTGTTGGTAATGACCTCACCGACCTCTCCATTTCCCCTTGTGACTGCTTTGAACAAGGTTCCCTTCCGGTAGGTAAGCACAATAGTCAGACCATCCAGCTTCCATGAAATGGCTGCTCGCTGATCCCCAAGAAATTCTTTCAAACGCTCCACGTCCTTCGTCTTATCCAACGAGAGCATCGGCTGCTCATGACGTTCCTTTGGAAGCTCGCTGAGCACCTCATACCCGACATTGATAGTCGGGCTGTTTGTCATGATGGTTCCGGTCTTTTTCTCCAGCTCCAGCAATTCGTCATACAATTTATCGTATTCCAAATTGCTCATTATTTCCTGATTCTGTTGTTCGTATGCATAACGCGCGCGATTGAGCTGCTCAACGAGCTCCTGCATCCGTATATTGTCTGTCTTCATATCCATCTCCCTTAACTATGAAATCCTGTGCAAAGCGGGCATTCATATGGTGTCTTTCTCACTGTAGTATTTGAAGAATTCTTGATTAGCTGATACAAGTCATCTAACTCCTGGTCGCTTAGTTCCCGGTATTCTCCCTCTTTTAGATTTCCCAGTTCAATGTTCATTATGCGTGTCCGCTTCAATTCCTTAACCTGGTATCCCAGAGCCTCACACATCCTGCGAATCTGGCGGTTCAGTCCCTGGGTCAAGATGATCCGGAACGTATAGGGCCCAAGCTTTTCAATCTTGCAGGGTCTCGTGATCGTATCAAGAATCGGCACCCCTGCTGCCATTTCCTTCAAAAATTCCGGCGTGATCTTCTTATCCACCGACACCTTGTATTCTTTTTCATGGCAATTTCCTGCACGCATCATCTTGTTGATGATATCCCCGTTATTTGTCATAAGAAGAAGTCCGGTGGAATCCTTGTCCAGCCGTCCTATATACGTGACACGAATCGGGTAATTTAAAAAGCGCACAATACTGTTGCGCTCTCTTCTCTCTTCTGTGCATACAATCCCCGCCGGCTTGTTAACCGCCAGAACAACCATCTCGTCCTGCCTGGAGACCACTTTTTTTCCGACCCGTACTTCCTGTCCGGGTATAATTTTCATTCCCATCTGAGCCGGTTTTCCATCAACACTGACGCGCCCGCTCTCAATAAGACGGTCTGCCTCCCTTCGGGAGCAGACCCCTGCCTCACTCAAATATTTATTCAGTCTTACCGCTTCCCGGCTTTCCTGAAATTCTTTTTTTATCTGATTACTCACCTGTCAACACCCCGCTTATATTATTGTCCCGGAAAAATGTATTGGCATTATATAAGAACAACGTATCCGTAATATTATAAGTAGTCAGCAGATCCTCTGCCGTCCCACCGTAATACCTTGGGTCTACCACAACAATCTCCCGAAAATACGGTGTCAGAAATGGCAGAAAACAGTTTGCATAGGAATCCTTGAACACAAGGAGTCTGCGCGTGCTGTTGGCTGTTGTCTTAATATCAATTAGTGGCGAGTTACCACCAAGAAATACGCCATACTGATCCTTTGTTTCTAATTTTGAGGAATCGTAAATCGATGTTCTCTTCTTCTGTTCCTCCACAAAATTCACAATCACTTCAATATCATCGCCAATCGGAACATAAATATCAATTTCTTCTTTTTCATTTCTTGCATATCCGCTTTCAGATGAAAGCACACCATTGAAAGAAGTCGATACCGCATATGGGGTAAAACTCGTTGAAGTACTCGACTGGATTCCCAATGCATCGCCGCATCCCTGGAACACATAGTATGCCCCCAGAGAGGTCCAGTGATGATCCGTTTTGTAAAATATTTTTTCATCTCGGTGTGCTTCCAGAGCAGCTGCGGCATCAATCCACGCTACTTGATCCCCCACTTTTTTCTGTACGGACCGGATATAAGTCTTCTGGTCCGCCACTGTGGCAAGCGCCGGAAGCTTATCCTTCCAGATACTTGCTGTAGTAGGCACCAGAGCCATACTGACCGGAATATCAGGATTCGTCTGGGCAAAGGTATTGATTGCATCCAGATTCGCCTGCAGTGCTTCCTTGTCCGGAGTCACCACATCCTCAATCAACTGATTCTTCTTTCCAAGGAATATCCCGTTATTCTCACGGTTTCCTGCCAGCTTTCCAAGGGAAACACTCAGATTCACCCATACATCTCTTGCGACAAACTGATCCGAAAGATAACTTTCGTATTGCTGCATAAAGGTGCCCGTCTGCAGGGCACTTACCGTAAGCCTCGGGCGTTGTGTCAGGCTCCGGTTCTCGCTGTCCGATGCCTTTTTATTAGGCACCAGTACATTTCCAATGGCAAGAATTCCGATACAGGCCCAAAAGCACATGGCAACACAACCTTGTATTTTTAATTTTCTTTTTCTGTTTTTCTTCTGTGTCTCTTCCATAATATCCCCTAGAATCTAAAATATAAAAATGGATTAAATGTTTCTGAAATCAGATATGCCACCGTAATCAAAAACATCGCTGTGTAAACTACACATGCCACTTCTCGTCTGCCCTGGCCATTGTGATAATTATAGACAATTCGGTCAAGCCAGTAGAATCCAACCGTTGTGGAGCCAAGTCCAGCCAGAATATACAGCACCCAGTTCGTCAACAGCAAGAACCAGAACTGTCTGTCGACCAGTCCCTTTGCGCCGATTCCGAACATCACGCCGATATAACTGCCTGCGTATCCAAGATCCGGACTGAAGAAAAACACCCAGCCAATCAGTACCAGAACCATGGTATAGAGATGTCTGACTGCATTCGGCAGCCTCTCCACAAACTTGTAGAACACAAACCGCTCCAGAATCAGAATCACGCCATAGTACAAGCCCCAGCAGATAAATGTCCAGTTGGCTCCGTGCCACAACCCGGTCAGTCCCCAGACAATCAGCAGATTGATGATGGTTCTCTGTTTTCCTTTTCGATTCCCGCCCAGCGGAATATATACATACTCCCGAAACCATCTGCTCAGGGAAATGTGCCAGCGCCGCCAGAATTCGGTCACGCTCCGCGAGGTGTATGGATAATCAAAGTTCTTCATGAACTCAAAGCCGAACATCTTTCCAAGCCCAATTGCCATATCAGAATACCCGCTAAAATCAAAATAAATCTGGAACGCATAAGAAATCGCTCCAAGCCAGGCTGTCAGAACACTCATAGAAATAAATTCCATTCCTGAAATCTTACTGAACACAAGCCCCACGCTGTTGGCAATGATGACCTTCTTGGCAAGACCACGGATAAAATAGAGAACGCCATCTCCAAGCTTTGTCATATTGACGGTCCGTTTCTCCAGCTGCTTCTCAATATCCGAATACTGGACAATCGGTCCTGCAATCAACTGTGGGAACATGGAAATGTAGACCCCGAATTTCAACAGGCTGTGCTGTACCTTCACCTTGTTCCGGTACACATCAATCACATAGGACATCGCCTGAAAGGTATAAAACGAGATCCCAATCGGCAGATCCAGCTCCCTGTAAGGGATGTCAAATGGAAGTACTGCATTCAGGTTACTGACGAGAAATCCATAATATTTAAAAAACGCCAGCAACGACAGATTAACGACCACTGCAAAGATAATGTCTGCTTTTGCCCGCTGTGCATCTTTTCTATCACTCTCAATGTTCAGCCCGATTACATAATTGAATCCAATCGATAACATCATAAGGAACACATACACCGGTTCCCCCCATGCATAAAATAGAAGACTGCATATCAGTAAAACTATATTCTTACACTTTTCCGGTACTACAAAATACAGTAAAATTGTGATCGGTAAAAATGCAAATAAAAAACTAACGCTGCTAAATACCATTACTTTCGTTCCTTCTCATATGTTTTATGTATCTTTTCGTTACTGCGCACACTATCACGTGAACACTGGTATCTTTTTTGCTCTGAGTGCATTACCGCGTGAACACTGGAATCTTTACCTACAGGCTATGGGTGAATACCTTTTTATTCGCAGATGCGTCTTTAGAAACAGTGAAAAAGATAAATCTGCCCCTCACATAAGTCACAGCATTATCCAGTAAATCCACCTGGTTCTGTGCATATCCATCAAAGGCCGCTTTTCGGTTCGCGATACGAGCCTGGATTGCCTGTTCTACTTCCTGAAGCTGCTTCTCCTCCTTGACTTCAACCAGCAGGGTTTCCTCCGCCGAAGTACTCGAATTGGAAACATACAGCATGACCCCCTCGTAATCCGCACTGTTCAGACCATAATAGCGCTTTATCTCCTGCCTGCTGGCTTTCGTAAGTGTATCCACCTGGATTCCATTCTCCACACTTTTTTCCACCTTGTCAAACGCTTTGGTGCTCCCTCCGGTTCCCAAAAGCAAAAAAACCACATATCCAAGCATCAGCGCGGTGATGACATACTTGCCGATTTCAATGCGAGCTGCCTCTTTTGTCCATATCCTCGCCTGCTTGGGAGGTTTTTCTTTTACTGGTCTCTGTTTGCTTACCACACTTGGTTCCTGTTTGCCTGCTGAACTTGGTTCCTGTTTGCCTGCCACACTTGGTCTCTGTTTGCCTGCCACACTTGGTCTCTGTTTGCCTGCCACACTTGATTTGTGTGCGGGATTCTTTTTTGCTGCCGGCTTCCGCTTCCGTACTTCAGCTTCTTCAGGCTCTGTCTCCGGTCTTCTCCGCTTAAGCGGCTTCTTCTTTTTCACGGTCGTCTCCGGGTCAGGTGCCTCCCGCTTTCTTCTGACCGGTTTCTTTTTCTTACGTTCTTCCGGTCTTATCTGATCCTTTTTTTCCATATCGATTCTCTGTCCGTCTTTTGTCATAAAGCTGCTACCTCCGCCATACGTGCTGCCCAGATAGGATAGAAATCAGGGATAAAGTGAACACCATCCTCATCGAAATACGCCTCGGTGGCAATATCAGAATTATCAATAAATGTAATCTGTCTCTCATCACACAGAGCTTTAAGTGCCACGTTATATTTGTCCAGCTCCGAATAAATCGGTTCCTCCTCCAGATGCTTTTCCAGCACCGGGAAAATGGCATTGACAAACACTCTGGTGTCGGGCATTTTTTCATTGATTGCATCCAGAAGTTCTTTGTAATGTTCTATAAACAAATCTGTATTTCCATCCGTTGATGCGATATCATTCATACCGAACTCTAAAAATAGTGCATCCGGATTCAATCCTGCCACCGTATCAAGATACTCCATCGCACCGTTGGCCTGCAGACCTGACTCAGCAACCACACTGGATGTATTGAGCTTATCGTATTCAACAAAGGATGCTGCAATAGAATCACCAAACACCACACTGTTTGCAAAAATCTCCTTCGGAGTGCGCGCTGCCTTCTCTTCATCTGTCAGCGGCTTCTTACTGTCAAGCTTTTTGATGCGGTTCTCAATGTCGCTCATATCTGCACTCTCTTCTGCCTTGATAAGCTCCAAACCTTCCCGCGTATCAGCCCTCTTCGTCGTAATCTTTTCTACACCGCGAACCACCGCGAACAATCCCAGAATAACCACGGCCACCACCATACAAAGCAGCAAAACCTTCCTTTTATCTATCTTCATAATATCCCTCGTTCTATTTTGATAAATAAGGAGCTATCGTTCCCATACAGCTCCTTAAAAATATACACATTCATCATAATGGTTTTCCCTTAAAAAGTCAATGTTCGTGGTGCTTTCATCCATTTTTTATGCTATACTTAGATTGCTGTTCCCCCTGCAGTACACTGCAGCGAACAAAGGAATATGAATCACAAAGCATCCAGCTCCCGCCAAAGGCAACCCGAAGGGAGTTGGATGCTTTACTCACTCAAATTACAAAGGAGGCATTTTATGATTGCCCTGAATCTTACAGATGCAAAAAAATGCATGTCACAACTGCTATTATCCAATACATTTGACGCTTTCTATTTTATCGAAGGAGAAATCGTCACCTTCAACACCTTTACTTTTGATGGATTTCTTCAGCGGGGATTCTTCGAGGAAGCACCTCCGTCCGAGTACTCTTTGTGGAAAGACCTGCGTGATTTCTGCTTTCAGCTGATCAAAGGAAAGCGCACACCGCTTAGCTTCAAATTCGTCTTCCGACTCTCACCGGAGAATACTGCCAGGCTGCTCACCCAGTCCGGAATTCCCCTGAAGCCAGAAGATGTTCAGGGACTTTACCTTAATATCCGCTACAATGGAAGTGAACTCCAATGCATCACCGGCACCTCCGTAAAAGTGTTCACGCTGGACAAGACCCTGGAACAAACCTGGGATAACACCGTACAAAAGTTCTTCCAGGCCCACGAAATCCAGTGCGAACCCATACAATAATCCCCCCGAAAGAACGTTCCGATAAAAAGAGGAGACTGTGCATCCGGCACGGTCTCCTCTTTTATATGGTTCTGAAGAATTTACACTTCAACAACCCATCCTTCCGGTGCTTCCAAATGTCCCATCTGGATTCCGGTAAGTGTATCATACAATTTTTTGATCGTTGGTCCCATCTCATCCATTCCGCTCGGGAAGCAGATCTCATTGCCATGATCGACAATCTTTCCAACCGGGGAGATAACTGCTGCAGTTCCGCAGAGACCACATTCCGCAAAATCTTTTACTTCACTGAATAATACTTCTCTTTCTTCCACTTCCAGTCCAAGATAATGCTGTGCTACATAAACTAAAGAACGTCTTGTAATAGAAGGAAGAATGGAATCAGACTTCGGTGTAACGACTTTGTTGTCCTTCGTTACAAATAAGAAGTTCGCTCCGCCTGTCTCCTCAACCTTGGTCCTTGTTCCCGGATCAAGGTACATATTCTCTGCATATCCTTCTTCATGTGCTGTTACAATTGCATGGAGGCTCATTGCATAATTCAGTCCCGCTTTGATGTTGCCTGTTCCATGCGGAGCTGCTCTGTCAAAATCAGACACTTTGATGGTAAGTGGCTTAGCACCGCCCTTAAAGTATGGTCCAACCGGTGTGGTAAATGCACGAAACTGATACTCATCCGCCGGTTTTACACCAATAACAGGATTGCTGCCGAACATATATGGACGAATATATAAAGATGCACCGGAACCGTACGGCGGCACATATGCCTCATTCGCTTTCACCACTTTTTTTACAGCATCCAAAAAGCGCTCTGCCGGGAATGGCGGCATCTCAAGTCTTTTTGCAGAATTCATCATTCTCTCTGCATTCAGGTCCGGGCGAAACATTACGATACGTCCGTCTTCTGCTGTGTATGCTTTCAGGCCTTCAAATACAGTCTGGGCATACTGGAGAACTCCTGCACATTCGTTCAATACAATATTGGCATCCTCCGTCAGTACTCCATCATCCCATGCACCATTCTTATAATTTGAAACATATCTTTTCTCTGTCTGCATATAGCCAAACCCGATATTAGACCAGTCAATCTGTTTTTTCTCCATTTTATTTTCCTCCATTCCAAAACTCTTTAGCAATATTATTTTTTCAATAAAGCCATTATAGTCCTCTCATTAATAAAAATCAAGAGTGCGCTCGGTTTTTTTCGAGGTCCACGATCCAAAATAACATCTATTTGCTCAGCACAAACATTTTTTAGCGCTCCATCATACTAATTGACTCAATCCCGACACTTCCGCCGCGTACCACTTCAATGCTGTGGAACTCTTCCTTCATCAGCTTGATTACTGCATCATTCTTAGTTGCTGTCTGTACAAACTCCAACAGCAGACTTTCTTTTCCATAATCGATGACCTTTGCCTTAAAAGTCTCCGCAATCTGAAACAACTCGATTTTATTCTCCGGAGTACAGTTGCGTACCTTTACATACAGGATTTCTTTCATCCTGACAAACACATCCGTAAAGTCAATGACTTTGATTACCTCCACCATACGGTTCAACTGCTTCTTTATCTGTTCAAAAGTCTCATTATCGCTGACCGTTGCGATGGTCATACGAGAAATAGTAGGATCCTCTGTTGTTCCCACAGTCAGACTGTCCAGATTATATGATTTTCCGGAGAACAATCCGGAAATTTTTGAAAGCACACCCACTTGATTCTCTACATAAAGAGAAATCCATCTTTTCTTCATACCTGAATCCATTATCCTTCTCCTCCTTAACAATCCATAATCAATTCTTCTAACGTTCCGCCCGGCTGAATCATCGGATAAACCATTTCCTCCGGATCAATAATAAATTCAATCAATGTCGGTACCTTCGTATTTTTTCTTGCTTCTGCAAATGCTGCCGCTATCTGTGCCTTATCTGTAACACGAATACCTTTTGCACCGTAGCTTTCTGCAAGTTTTACAAAATCAGGTGTATACTCCGGATATTCTTTTCCCTCCGTCCTTCTTGAAAGCGCCCCAGCACGAAGATTCGTCATTCCATAACGTTTTCCATAGAACAGCTTCTGCCACTGGCGTACCATCCCAAGGTACGTATTGTTAAATACACACAGAATTAACGGCAGCTCTTCTAATACTGCTGTGGCAAATTCCTGGATATTCATCTGCATTCCACCATCTCCGGAGATTGCGACGACCGGTATGTCCGGATTGCCAATCTGTGCACCGATTGCAGCGGGAAAACCATATCCCATTGTTCCCATTCCGCAGGACATGAAAAGTCTCTTCTTATTCGTCAGTTCCAGATATTGTGCGGTAAACATCTGATGCTGTCCAACATCGGTAACAACAATTGCTTCATCAAACTCCTTGTTGATGGTCTCAATAATGTCCTGAGGAGACATCACACCACTTTTTGCTTTCATTTTCAATGGATGTTCAACAGCCCACTCACCAATCTCATCCAGCCATTTTTTCGTTACACATGGTCCTACATATTCCAGCATTTTATCAATTGCTTCCCTGGCATCGGCAACAATCGGTACATCTACCTGTATGTTTCTTGAAATGGCTGCCGTATCAATATCAATATGGACAATCTGGGCATTTGGTGCAAACTCATGTAATTTTCCGGTAATTCTGTCATTGAATCTGGTTCCGATGGAAAAGAGCAGATCACATTCGCACACTGCCATATTACAGGCGTATGCACCATGCATTCCCAGATTACCTATATAGAGTGGATGATTCGTCGGAATCGCCCCTCTTCCGGTGATGGTAGTTACGACCGGAACCTGTGTTATCTCTGCCAACCGGGTAAAAGATTCCTGAGCATGTGCAATATTGACACCACCGCCAGCTAAGAACACTGGTCTCTTTGCCTTGGAAAGCATCTTAATGGCACGCTTAATCTGTCCCATATGAACACCGGTACTTGGCTTATAGCCACGAATATTCACAGTCTCCGGGTACTCTGAGCTGCCAAGCTCTGCCATGACATCCTTCGGAAGATCAATCAGAACCGGTCCCGGTCTTCCTGTTCTGGCAATGTAAAATGCCTCTTTGATAATTCTTCCAAGATCTTCTCTTTTACGAACCGTAACACCGTACTTTGTAACGCTCCTTGTAATCCCGACAATATCCACTTCCTGAAATGCATCATTTCCAATCAGATGTCTTGCTACCTGCCCCGTAAAGCACACAAGTGGCACGCTGTCAGAATTAGCGGTTGCAAGCCCTGTCACCAGATTCGTTGCCCCCGGTCCACTCGTTACAAGACATACCCCTACTCTTCCGGTAGAACGTGCATATGCATCTGCCGCATGCACCAGTGCCTGCTCGTGACGTGGAAGAATCACCCGTATCTCGTTCTGCTTATATAATTCGTCACTAATATCAACCGTACAGGCACCCGGATACCCGAATAAAGTATCCACACCCTCTTCCCTCAGTGCTTTTACCAATAACTTGTTTCCTGAAATTCCTTTCATATCATTACCTCCTTGCATAATATGTAGCGCCCCTTGCATTCGCTCAGCGGCAGATTAGGGGAGACATCGGAAATACTAATCTCCTCCCTGTAAAATAAGTCTGTTTCAGACCCTGGTTTTTACAACCTTTATGGCGGTTTCCATAGAATAGAACTAAAAACGCCCCAAGCCTTTCAGCTTAGGGCGAATAATCTATCCGTGTTACCACCTAAATTCAAAGAGTACACTCTTTGCTCTCTGTCGATACTCCTTCCAGTCCGCCACGGTAAGCAACTATCCTTCCCGGCAAATAAAACTCATATCGCTTCCCTGTAACGTAGGAAATACGTTGAAGCCTACTTGAATACTAATCCGTTCGGTTCACTGCTCAAAGGCTACTTCCATAAATCCATCACGAAGATTCTCACCAGCCATCTTCTCTCTTTGCTTCCGGGGATTATGTACTCCTCCTTGTCACTGCATTTTTCACATATCTCTTACGTGTTGTAATGCACACACACTGTAAGAAGAATTAACGTTATTATAGAATTATCTAACACTTTTGTCAACCGCCAAAAGTTGATATTTTGTACTATATTCTTGATGTTTTTTTCTGTCAGATATTATTTTGCTTCTAACACTTTTACAATCAGATCCCAGGTTCTCTTTGTAGAAGGGATACTGAGCTTTTCCGTGTAGGTATGCACATCCTTCATGTCCGGCCCGATAGATACCGCGTCCAGATTCTCGATCTTGTCAGACAGAAGTCCGCATTCCAATCCGGCATGAATTGCCTGCACCAGCGGCTTCTCCCCAAAAAGTTCCTCATAGACTTCCACAAAGGTCTCACGCAGCTTTGAATCTTTCTTATACTCCCAGCCCGGGTACGCGCCATTGATATCCCATGTACCGCCAAGATTCTCGATCATTGCAATGGTTCTGTCGGTGAGGTATGCTTTTGCAGATTCCTTTGAACTTCGGATTGCATAGCGCACAGAAAGCTTTTCTGTATCCAGGGTCATAATTCCCATATTCAGTGAAGTCTCAACTAGATTTTCAATATCCATACTCCATGCCTGCACACCATTCGGCAGATTCATCAGAGCGTTCAGTACCATGTCACAAGAGGTCCTTGTCAATACCTGTGCGCGTTCTTCCGCCTTTTTCACAAAAGATACCGTGATATCCGGGTCACTGGTGGCATACTCCTTTTTCAGTATTGCATTCTGTTCTGTAAGTGCTGTCTCAAAAGCTGCTGCATCTGCCCCATCTATCATCACAGTTGCCTCCGTATGTCTTGGAATGGCATTGTCCTTGCTTCCGCCTGCCATGGCCGCAATATGAAGTGCTGCCTTCTTCGACGCCGCATAGAGAACCCGTCCCGCAATCACATTCGAGTTTGCATGTTCCTTGTGAATCTCACAACCCGAGTGACCGCCAAGCATGCCGGTAAAGGATACCTGATAGCAGACTCCACTCTTCTCCTCTGTCTGAACCGGAATACTTCCACCCAGGGACAAGCCACCTGCACAGCTTGTAAGGATGATTCCTTCTTCTTCTGAATCAATATTGATCATCTTCTTTCCTTTTAAACCGGAAAGATCAATGCCAACCGCACCCAGAAGACCAATTTCCTCATCCACTGTAATCACTGCTTCGATTCTCGGGTGTTTCAGATCCTTCGCAGCAAGAATTGCCATTGCAAATGCTACCGCAATTCCGTCATCGCCTCCAAGTGTTGTCTTATCCGCCCATACCCATTCGCCATCTGTGCGAAGGTCCAGCCCGTCTTTTTCAAAATCAATAGTAGAATCCAGTGTCTTCTCACATACCATGTCCATATGTCCCTGAATAATGACAGGCTCTGCCTCCTCGTATCCCGGCGTTGCTTCCTTGATTATAATCACATTCAAAAGCTCATCCTGATGTACCTCAAGAGCGTGCTCTTTCGCAAACTTCACCAGATAATCACTGATCTGTTTTACATTTCCAGAGCCGTGCGGAATGGAACAAATCTCCTCAAAATATTTTAATGGTTCCTTTGGCTCATACTGTTCTAAAATACTCATATTATATCTCCTTCCGAAGGCGGTACACCTTCTTTCCCTGTACCATGTCTTCAATTAATATCTTCTGCTCTACCATGGATGCCAGCAGCTTTCTGGAAAACTCCTTCTTGTCCTGTACCATGGCACGGTTTCTGCTGTAAAACTGAGATGCCTTGATATCCGACACCTGCTCCTGGGTCTCCGTGTACGTAATATACGCATGGGACTTTAGATATTTCTTAATCTTTGTCGCTGCTTTCCGGTTCAGAATCTCATACAGTTCTTTCTGCTGATTCTGGCTTTTGATCACACCCCAGCCATATAGAAATGCCGCCGCAAGTGCGAATAAAAGTACGCCGATAATCTTAATCACTGTGTCAGACATTCTCTTCTCCTCTATCTGGGCTGATACGTAATAAATTTGTTCGACTGCATAATCTTGATGAACTTCACCAGGCGCTCCAGAAGTGGCTCTGCCTTCTTGCCAAAACGCTCCTTCATCTTCTCGGATAAGGCAAGCACATCTCTCTTACCGTCTATCATCTCCCAGAGAAATGTTCCGTATTCATCCAGTTCTATATAGCTGATGCGCGGACGCTTAAAAACTACCTGTGCAATCTTATTAAATGCACCCTTATTGATCACCGCCACTTCCGCACGGCCATTATCCTTCATCTTCCACTCATATTCCGGGTTCTTTACTGGAATATAATCCAGAAAATTGTCATCTTTTTTTTGCTTTGCCATCTTCTTCCCCTTTACGAATTCTAGCGCTCATTTCCGAGCCTGCGTAACATTTATTATACTTCGTAACTGCAAAAAAAACAAGATACGCTCACGCATCTTGTTTTTCTTGTTTTTACTTTGTCAAACGGATACTCGAAATCTCTATTACTTCCTCGTAACCCTATAAAAGACTGATTATTTCTGTTCTTTGCCCGCTTTGCTCCAGACAGTGAATTTCAGCACTGTAAGCAGCAGCAATACAAAGAATACTAAGCCTCCGATATTTCCTAAATGGATTGGCAGGCAAGTTGCCAGGAAATCACCAAAAGTACCTGCCCCCATCGGAATGATTGCGAAGACTGCAAGCAGGATACCTACCAGACCTTCTCCCGCGATCAGACCTGCACTGTAAAGTACGCCGTTGTCCACCTGGGCTTTCTTTGTCTTTTCATCCGCACCTCTTCTCTTTTCCAGCCAGAGACGAACCAGACCACCGGCCATCATTGGTGTAGATAAGTGAATTGGAAGATACAGACCGATTGCAAATGGCAATACCGGAATTCCAAGTACTTCAATTACAATTGCAATAAATACTCCGGCAAGAACGAGTGTCCATGGAAGATTTCCTCCCATTACACCTTCTACTACCATCTTCATCAAAGTTGCCTGTGGTGCAGGGAGTTCTGCGGAACCATATCCCCATGCTGCGTTCAGAAGGTATAGGATACCACCGATTGCTGCTGCAGAGAATAATGCACCGATGAGTTCACCGATCTGCTGTAGTCTAGGTGTCGCTCCTACAATATATCCAGTCTTCAGATCCTGTGAAGTATCGCCGGCCATGGCTGCGATAATACAGATAACCGTACCGATCGTAATTGCTGCAACCATGCCTGACTCCCCTGTGTTGCCTGTAGCTTTCAGTATCAGGGATGAGAACAGTAAAGTTGCAATTGCCATACCGGATACCGGGTTGTTACTGCTTCCTACAAGTCCTACCATTCTGGAAGAAACTGTTGCAAAGAAGAAACCAAAGATAACGATGATGATTGCTCCAAGTAATGTAACCGGGATAGCCGGAATCAGCCAGATTGCCACTGCAACGACAGCGATTCCGATTCCTACAGTCTTCATAGACAGGTCGATACCTGTTCTGTTGGTTCCTGTGTTCTTACCAAATCCTTTGATTGCATCTCTGAAGGTCTTAACAATCAGAGGCAATGATTTGATCAGGCTCAGGATACCACCGGCTGCCACTGCTCCGGCACCAATGTACTTGATGTAACTGCTCCAGATTCCCCACGTACCAAGCTCACTGATTGGTGCAGCACCTGGGTAAATCGTTGCATCTCCGCCGAACAGATAAATCAGCGGCATAAGCACGAACCATGCAAGGGTACCTCCTGCAAATAAGTAAGAAGAAATCTTCGGCCCGCAGATATAACCTACTCCAGCGAGGGCTGGAAGTACATCCATACCAACACCGGAACCCTGATAAGACTTAAAAGAGAAATCCACCTCACTCGGGAAAAGCTTCAGTCCGTCTGTCAGGAACTTGTAACCTGCCGCAATACCAAGTCCTGCAAATACAGTGCTTGCTTTGGCTCCGCCTTCTTCTCCGGCGATCAGAACCTCTGCACATGCCATACCCTCAGGATAAGGCAGAACACCATGTTCCTCCACGATTAATGCTGTACGAAGCGGTACCATGAATAACACTCCAAGAACACCACCGCAGAGAGCGATCAATCCAATTTCAATGAGGTTCGGCATTGTACCGACACCTTCTGCTGCCCACATAAATAATGCCGGCATCGTAAAAATAGCTCCGGCTGCCAAAGACTCTCCGGCAGATCCGATTGTCTGTACCATGTTATTTTCAAGGATAGAATCCTTCTTCAAAATAACACGAATAATTCCCATGGAGATAACTGCTGCCGGAATAGAAGCAGATACTGTCATACCAACTCGAAGACCGAGATAGGCATTCGCCCCACCGAACAGAACTGCCAGAAGTACACCTAAGATAATGGATGTCGCTGTGAATTCTGGAACAATCTTATCGGCTGGGATATAGGGCTTGAACTCTTTGTTTTCGTTCACTTGTTTTCCCACCTTTCTTGTAATAACGTCACAATTATATCAAACTTCACACTATGAAGTCAAATTATATCAATAATTGTAAAATTTTTCTAAACTCTTTGGTTAATTCTTCCAGAGTTCTCCATTTTTTTTGTGTACTGTGACCAACTTCATCTGCATTCCCCCTAATATTTCATCGTTGAAATTGATTTAATTTAATGCATCCTTTAATGTCTCGACATTTTTTTCCATCAGGGAAAGATAGGTTTCGCCATTGTTCCAGTCATCTGCACTAATATTATGACAGCTGTAGAAAGTCTCCTCCCTGGCACCTGTGGCATCCGCGATTGCTTCTGCCATATTTCCGTTACTGAGCTCAATCTTGAATACGATCGGTATCTTATCTTCCTTAACTTTGTCAATCAGAAATGCGATGGTCGCCGCACTCGGTTCTGTATCCGATGCACATCCCGGAAATGCTGCATAATACGTCAGCCCGTATTCCTCTGCAAAATAGCGCAGTGGAAAACGATCTCCGAAGATAATCTCCCGGCGCTCCGCGCTGTCTGTCACATGTCGAAACTGCATATCCAATTTGGCAAGCTCCTCCTGATATTCACTGGTATTCGCCTCATAATCGGAGGCATGTTCCGGATCAGCTGTGCAGAGTGCCCGGGAAATCTTATCCACAATCTTCTGCGCATTCTTCGGAGATGTCCACACATGTTCATCGATTTCTCCCCTCTGTGCTTCCGCTTTCTGTCCGCTCACATCATCAACTGTCTCTGCTTCGTCCTCATGACTCTCCTGCATTCCTTCCACAACCTCTTCTTCCACCGTATCCACACAGTCTGTCAATGCAATCACCTGCATGTTGCTGGTGTCCATAGATGAGAGAATTTCTTCTACCCAGGCATCATTTTCCCCGCCTACATATAGAAAGACATCACATTTCTGTATGGTAATAATATCCTGCGGTGTAGGTTCATAAGAATGGCTCTCGCTTCCCGGCTTAAGCAGCATGGTAATCTCGGCATTGTCTCCGGCAATCGCCCGTGTAAAATCGTACTGGGGGAAAATGGTTGCCACCACACTGATCTTATCCGAATCTTTTTCCACTTTGCTGCTCCCACATCCACCAACAAGGGCTGAAAGTGAAAAAAGCAGCAAAGGGAGCACAAATATGCTTCTAAGCTGTTTCTTCGTCATCACTATATCCTCTCATATCTCGTGAATGCAAACTCCAGATCAAAACAGGTCTGCTCTTCACTTTCTTCTACCAGCTTCCAGTCATCCATCTCGTCCAGATTCGGAAAATGCGTATCTGCCTGATATGCATGGTCGATTCTTGTCACATATGCAATATTACAGTAATCCAGCAACTGTCTGTAAATGCTCTCACCACCGATCACGTAGACATCATTGGTGTCATATTTTTTAATTTCTTCCAGCATCTCTTCCATAGTATGCACGATAATTGCGCCTTTTACCTCATAATTCTTATCTTTTGTGAGCACGATATTTGTACGGCTCTTCAGTGGCTGTCCACTGGGAAAACTCTCCAGTGTCTTTCTTCCCATGACCACGACTTTTCCCATTGTCTCGCTTCGGAAAAATTTCATATCAGATGGAATGCTTACAAGCAGCTGGTTATTATTGCCAATTGCCCAGTTCTTATCTGCCGCTACAATTACTTTCATATATATTCTCCTTATTGTCTCATTTAAACCGACTGCTTAGAATCTGCTTTGCTGTCTGTCCTAAAGCTTATACCGCAATTGGTATATTTTTAATCTGCGGATGTGTCTCGTAGTTTTCCAGCCGGATATCATCTGTTGTAAAATCATAAAAATCTTTGATTTCCGGATTGAGCCAGAAGGTCGGTGCCGATAGTGGCTCTCTGGAAATCAGTTCTTCGATCAGCTTCACATGCCGATCATAAATATGGGCATCCGCGATGACATGAACAAATTCTCCCACCTTCATGTCGCAGACCTGTGCCAGCATATAGAGAAGAACCGAATACTGACATACATTCCAGTTGTTGGCAGCCAGTACATCCTGAGAACGCTGATTCAAAATTCCATTGAGGGTCAGCTTCCTGCTTCCCGCTTCTTTTGTCACGTTAAACGTCATGCTGTACGCACAGGGGTACAGATTCATTTCATGCAAATCCTGGTGGACGTAGATGTTGGTCATGATACGTCTGCTGTAAGGATTGTTCTTCAAATCATAAATCACCCGGTCAATCTGGTCCATCATGCCTTCTTTGTACGGATGCTTCACACCCATCTGATATCCATAAGCTTTACCGATGGAGCCGTCTTTATCCGCCCAGCTGTCCCAGATATGGCTGTTTAGATCATTGATATTGTTCGATTTTTTCTGCCAGATCCAGAGCAGCTCATCTACGCAGCTCTTGATCCCGGTGCGTCTGAGCGTCAGTGCCGGAAATTCCTTTGACAAGTCATAACGGTTCACCACACAGAATTTCTTGATGGTATAGGCCGGTGTTCCATCCTCCCATCTCGGGCGGACTTTCTCGCCCTCTGTACTGGTTCCGTTGTCTATAATATCTCTGCACATATTGATGAACACCTTATCTGCATAACTCATGTATTTCTTCCTCCTTGTAATCACCACACACTGATCTTACTATCTTCCCGGTTTTTCCCTTTAGTTCCCCCGATATGTTTTTTAAGGCTCAGCTACATTGTAAAGCATCTTGCCCAGGAGCTTATGCACGGTTTGAATTTCTTTCTTGGTCATCCCCATCGTCAGCCTTTTGTCTATCTTCTTACGGTCCGCTTCCATTCTGCGCTGAATGTCATACGCCTTCTCAGTCAGATAAATATTCTTCTTTCTCCGGTCAGTTGCATTGGGAACACAGAGAATGAAGCCCTTCTCGTCCAGACGTTTTAATAATCCTGTGACCGTCGGATTCTTCAGAGAGAGATGTCTTTCAACATCTCTCTGATTGATTTCCTCTTTATTTGAATGAAACAGATAATCCAGCACAGCACACTGCGAAGATGTGATTCCGAGAGTCCTGAGCTGTTCATTCAAATCCTTCTCGAACACATTATTAATCTGTTTCACTGTAAATCCCAAAGGCTGATTTTTTGTCACCATGAACAAATCCTCCTCTTTCAGTAACCTTACGCTTTTACGCCAAGTCCTGCAAAAACTTTTGCTTTTGACAATGCTTTCGCAACTGAGTAGAAAATAACTGCCTCAATCGGAACCATGACGATCTGCTTGATTATTCTTGCCGGAAGCAACACAGAAAATGCACTGCCATAAAGAATCGTCAGCCAGTATGTATTCAGCAGAATGTTGATGAATACAGCCTCAACCACCTTTGCAGCCAGAATTCTCTTAAAGCTCAGTGGTTTCTTGTAAAACATCATACCATAAATGAGCCCGCCTAAAAAGGCACTGATTGTAAATCCCGGAAAAAATGCACCTGTGGGCTTCACGATGTACTTGATGATATCTGCCAGTGTCGCCACCAGACTTCCCACCACCGGGCCGAACATCAAGGCACTCAGTTCATTTGCGATGGATGCAAAACCAAGCTTGATGTAATCCGTCACCTGCAGGGTAAAGAATCCCAGCACGACTGCCACAGCCAGCAGCATCGCAGATGCGACCAGTGTCCTTGCGTTCTTAAGTTCATGGAACGAGCTCACAAATTGTTCTTTTAGATTGTTAATTTTTTGCATAAAAATACCTCCTTTGCAGTAGTCCTTCGCCACGCATAGAAGGTAGATTCTATGTGCAACAGCGGGATGCAGGAAATGTACCGCAAGTGTTCTACACACTTTTCGTCCTACTGACAACTCCCCGTCCAGCTGGCACTTAACGCACAAATCCCTACTCTGCTTCTCTTTTGTTTATAGTTTTCCTACCGATTGTATCACCATTTCTATGATTCGTAAAGCACTTTGTTCGTTCCCTGTAACATTAATATTCCCGAATTACGCTGCTTACTTCTTTGACACTTTCCATCTGCTGAATCTCATTCATCGCATCCTGCATATGGTATTCTTTTACTTTCTCTGTTACAATAACCAGCTCCGCGGATTTTTCTGTAGCGTTCTTCTGGATGACTCTGGCGATACTGACCTTGTGGTCCCCGAATACCTGTGCGATACGCGCAAGGACTCCCGGCTCGTTTGCCACCTGCATCCGGAGGAAGAACTTGTTCTTCACATCATCAAACTGCTTGATTGGTGTCTCGCGGTAACAAGTACAACTAATTCTTCCGGTACATTGGTATTCCAGATTCCGGCAGACATCGATAATATCCCCCATGACCGCACTGGCTGTCGGGAATTCTCCGGCACCTCTGCCATAGAACATAGCGTCATCTACTGCATCTCCATGAACAAATACGGCATTAAAGGAATCCCGAACTGATGCCAGTGGATGTTCACGTCCAAGCATCATCGGATGCACTGCAACCTCGATTCCGCTCTCTGTATTATGTGCAACCGCAAGAAGCTTGATCACACTGTCAAATTCTTTTGCATAGGAAATATCCTCTGCTGTAATCTTTGTGATTCCTTCTGTGTATACATCGGAAAATACAACTCTGGAGTGAAATGCAATGGATGCCATAATAGCTGCCTTGCGTCCTGCATCAAGCCCTTCCACATCGGCAGTTGGATCTGCTTCCGCATATCCAAGCTCTGTCGCCTTGGCAAGCGCCGCCTCAAAGCTCATATTCTCCTCAAACATCTTGGTCAGAATATAGTTCGTCGTTCCATTAACAATCCCGATGACTTCAGAAATTTCATTGCCCGCCAGACATTGTTTGAGCGGTCTGATAATTGGGATTCCACCAGCTACTGCCGCCTCAAAAAGAAAATCCACGTGATTTCTCTCTGCCGCATCAAACAATTCTCTTCCGTGCTCCGCAATCAGATCCTTGTTCGCAGACACCACATTTTTCCCTGCATTCAGTGCAGCGAGAATCATGGTTCTTGCCGGCTCGATGCCTCCCATCACCTCTATGACAATCTGAATCTCATCATCCTGGATAATGTCTTCCCACTGATCCGTCAAAAGACTGGCATCGATTCCTTCTCTCTTTTTGTTCATATTGTGAACCAGAATCTTTGCGACCTCAAGATTGGCACCAATCTTCTGCATCATTTCTTTCTGTCCGCGCTGAATGAGTTTGTACACCCCTCCGCCTACGGTTCCAAGACCTAATAACCCGGCTTTTATTGTTTTATCACTTTGCATATCTTTTCTCCATTTCACTTTATCGTATTATTGCGCTACATTATATCATGGAGTTTTCTTTTTTTCCACACTTTCTTTTCCAAAGCATGTCTGACATCCTTTCCGGCCATACTTCTCTTACTATGTTCAAACTCTTTCTAAATCTGCAGGCATCCCGATGCAATCGCCCGGGACAACTTCCGCTGAATCACATCCATCTGTGGAGGAAGTGTGATACAGTCCTGAATCTTCAGCTCAAGTGCCGCACGAAGATGCTCCATATCTCCCTCCTGGCAGACTGCAAGAATCGGAATTGTACAGCCACCACCTTTGTTCAATACATACTGATAGAACTCATCCGAATCATGAACAACTTTTTTCTGCATATCCAGACAGATGGCACGAATGCGTTTTTCATATTTTTCAAGCGTTTCTTTTAAAAGCTGCAGATTGGTGATATTCGCAAATGCTGCACTTTCTCCATATGCAAGTGCAATTGCCGGATAGAGCTGTGGGTCGTCTCCGCAGATCAGTACCATGGGTTTGTCATCATCTGTGATTGGCGGCACCTGTTCTCCATACAGGACCACCTTTCCTTTCCCCGTACTCTTAGCCTCATACAGTGCCATATCCGCGCGTTTAAACAAAATCTGAATCGTATCCATTGGTTCTCTGAATGCGATTCCAACGCTGATTCCCGCATTGATCTGCAAATCGCGGACACAATTCACCGCTACGTTTTTGATAATTTCCGATGCCTTTTTCCGGGCAATTTCTTTTCCCGGAATGTTGGACATCAGCACCATAAATTCGTCTCCGCCAAATCTTCCAATAAGATCCAGCTTGCGGAACTCTCTCTTCAAGACTTCCGATGCCGCAAGAATCACCATATCGCCCTTCTGGTGCCCATAGCTGTCATTAACATTTTTAAAATTATCAAAGTCTAGAACCAGCAGTGCGGTCTTTTCATCCGGATGATTTTCCATGTACCGCTCCCCGATTTCAAAAAAAGCACTTTTATTCAGAAGTCCGGTGAACTTATCACGCTCCGCGATGTTGCGGTAGTCATATTCCAGATTTTCAAAAGAACGATAGTGCCGACTGATTTCCATGACATGCCCGACTCTTGCAAGAATCACTTCCTGTGCCAATGGCTTTGTGATATAATCATAAGCTCCATACTGAAAGGCCTGTACCTGATCGGTAATGGTATCATTTGCCGTAATCATGATCTTGGGAATTGCCCGAAGCGATGGACTGTCCTTGCAATAGGTCAGGAAATCCAACCCACTCATCCCTGGCATGATATTATCCACCAGAATCAGCCGCACCTGATTATTATTACGCTTCAGATACACCAAAGCCTCCTCTGCGCTTGTGCAGCTATGTACCAGGTACTGTTCCCGAAGAAAATGTTCAATAATCACCCGGTCGATTTCCACATCATCAATCACCAGAATGGTCGCACTCCGCTTCATTACCTTCTTTTTTTGTTCCGTCTCATCGATATCCTTTTCCCGAAAAATATAGTTCGATTCAAACGCTTCTCTGGGCATCGGTTTTGCGTAGTAATACCCCTGCACGCAATTACATCCAGCTCCTTCCAGAAAATCACGCTGAGACCGGGTCTCCACACCTTCGACCACTACAGACATTCCAAGCCAGTTTGCCATGCGGATGATAGATGCCAGAATAATCTCTGCCTTTTCCACATCTTTTTCCACCGGGAGGAACTTCATATCGATTTTCAGAATATCCACTTCTATTTCCTTCAAAGTGTTCAAGGAAGAATAACCGCTTCCAAAATCATCCATCAAAATCGTGAATCCTGCTTCATGGAGCTTTGCAATGGTCTCCTGCATCAGTTCGGGACTGGTCATATACGCACTTTCCGTAATTTCCAGCTGCAGCAGGGAAACATCAAAACCATATTTGCTGACCAGATGAATTAGAATTTTGACAAGTTCCGGGTTATACAGACTGATTCGCGAGATATTGACAGAAATGGGCATTGGAGTCACACCTTGGTCCAGCCACCCACGGATAAACTGGCAGGTAGACTCCCACACATAATAGTCCAACTGGGCAATAAATCCATTCCTTTCAAAAAGTGGAATAAAGACACCGGGCGATATCAATCCACGCACCGGATGCTCCCACCGCACCAGTGCCTCCGCTCCACAGCATGTATCGCAATCCAACTCCACCTTTGGCTGCAGATACACAACAAACTGTTTCTGGACCAGTGCCGTCTCCATGTCGTTCGAAATGGCAATATCCTCTGAGACCCGCCGGCCGAGGGAATCATCGTAATATCCCACATGTTTTCCGTACTGGCTTTTACACTTCTGTGCCCCCATCGAAGCACGCAGATAGAATTCTTCCACACTGAGCTCCGGCTCATCAATCACATAGATTCCAACGGATACTTCCAGCAAGTAGTCCTTCTTATATTCTTTCAGTTTCTTCTGCACATAGGCAATCTGCTCATTGATCCAGATTGTCTCTTCCTCATATGATACACACGCGCAGAAAATGTCTGCACTGATTCTTCCGACAGTGACCAGATCATACTGTTGAGCCATTTCATAAAAAATATCTGCAATATAACATAACAGTTTATCGCCCTCTTCTTCACCAAACGCCGAATTGTATAACGCGAAATGATCGATATCAACTCTGCAGAACTGGAATCTGCATTCTGGATGTTCATCCACCATACGTCTGGTCTTTTCAAACATTCTTGCCCGGTTATGCAATCCCGTCAGAGGGTCATGTGCTGCTATCTTCTGCATTTTCTGGTAAACAGAAACCTGTCGTCTTGCAATTGCATTACGCAAGCGGCTGAGCAGAATTTTTGCACTGTAAGGTTTGGACACAAAATCCCAGGCACCTGCATCCAGCGCCCTCTGCTCTGCCTCGATATTGGATTCTCCTGTCATGACAATCACCGGAAGCTCTGTCATCAAGGCCTGTCTGATTTTTTCAAGAAGTGCATAACCATCCATGACCGGCATCACAATATCTGTAAGGACTGCACCGATGTGTTCTTTTTTATCCAAGAGAATTTTCCAGGCTTCTTCCCCATTCGCCGCCTCCAGAACCAGATAATCCGCCCCCAGAATCCTGCGTAAGATTCTACGATTGATTTCCTCGTCCTCTACGATTAGTATTGTCTGTTTTTCATCCATTTCATAAGTTCCTTCCTACTATGTATCCCATGCTGTCTTGCTTTTTATATCCATACTTAAGCAATACATTTTTCAGCCTTTTGCAGATGGGGGAACCAGTACCTTTTCATTACCAAAAACACATTCGTGTGGACGATAACGCTTTTTCCAATCTACTAAACAACATCTGCATCATATTATACCATCTGTTTTAGCGTTTATAAAGACAAATATTGCAAAGAAACTTTTATTTCCAGCCAATCCGCTTTCGTGCACAACTATGGTGCCTCTGCAGCGAATTCAGCCCATTTTGAGTTTGCCTGCGGAAAAGGACTGAATTCCTGTATATTTAACTTCTTAGCGCACACCTGACAGCAAGTATCAAGTTTGGGTTTGAACAGTAACACCGGTTCCCCAAACCATGTTCCAGGAAAAAAACATAAAAAATCATTTTTTCTCTTGCTTTTTCTTCAAAACAATGGTAAGCTAATATTCGTTCGCGGGTGTAGTTCAATGGTAGAACACTAGCCTTCCAAGCTAGATACGTGGGTTCGATTCCCATCACCCGCTTTTTTGATGCCCTTTTTTAAAGCAGAATATAGAGGCTGTCGCATGAAGTATAGTTCATACATGATATAGAATCATTTTCTATCGTATCCCGTATGACTATTCTTAAGGTGGCAGCCTCATTTCTTGATGCCGCGGAAGATCTGCATATCACTCAGTCCTCTTTGTCCAAACAGATTATAAAACTGGAGAAGGAACTTGATATCGTGTGAAATGCAAGAGTGGAATCCATTATCGGGGCCGTCACAATTGGGGAAGGCGTCAGCCCTCTGGCGAAAAGTAACCTTGAAGTGTTCCATCACGAAAATGTGGTAGCGATTCCACTCTCTCCACCGATTCCAATTCCGGTGCTTCTGATTCAAAAAAAGAGCGTCAAAAAAAACGACGCCCTGGAACTTTTGATTCATGATCTGACAAAATAAGTGATACAGAAAAAGGAGAAGTCCTTCTCTCAAAGGCTTCTCCTTTACTTTTCAAAAGAGCGACAGACGGGGTTCGAACCCGCGACCCCGACCTTGGCAAGGTCGTACTCTACCAGCTGAGCCACTGTCGCATAAGTTATTGTTCTGTGTCTTATTTCCTGACCGGAACAATAACTACTATACTACATAGAAATACAGTTGTCAACAAATATTTTAATTTTTTTCATCTTTTTATTTTAGATTTCTCACAATCTATTCTTCCTCTGCTTTTTCACTCTCTGCCTTTGTTTCTTCGATTGCGATTCCCAACTCTTCCAACTGCTTTGGATCTACCACTGACGGTGCCTCTGTCATAAGGTCGGATGCATCCTTAATCTTAGGGAAGGCAATGACGTCACGAATACTATCCTGTTTTGCCATCAGCATGACAAGACGATCCAGACCGTAAGCCAGTCCGGCATGCGGTGGGACTCCATACTTAAATGCACGCAGAAGAAATCCAAACTGCTCCTCTGCCTGTTCCGGTGTAAAGCCAAGAAGCTCTAACATCTTGGACTGAATCTCATTGTTGAAGATTCTGACGCTTCCTCCGCCGATTTCTGTACCGTTGAGCACAATATCATATGCCTTGGCACGCACTTTTCCAAGGTCGGTATCCAGCATCGGGATATCCTCATCCATGGGCATGGTAAATGGATGATGCATTGCCAGATAGCGGCCCTGCTCATCACTCCATTCCATTAATGGGAATTCTGTTACCCACAGGAACTTGTATTCATTCTTGTCCAGAAGCTCCAGCTGTCTTGCAATCTCAAGACGCAGATTTCCCAGCACATCCCAGACAACCTTGTTCTTATCTGCCGCAAAGAGAAGCAGATCTCCGGCCTCTCCATCCATTGCCGAAATAAGCGCTGCCATTTCATTCTCTGTCATAAATTTTGCAAAAGAGGATTTCATACTTCCATCTTCCTGAAGCGCAATATATGCCAGTCCCTTTGCACCAAAGTCCTTCGCAAAGCTGACCAGCTTATCAATCTTTTTCCGCGGCATGCTGCCCTGTCCCTTTGCATTGATGCCACGAACAGTTCCACCATTTTCAATAGCTCCCTTAAACACGACAAATTCACTGTCCCTGACAACTTCCGTCACGTCCTTCAATTCCATCCCAAAACGGGTGTCCGGCTTATCAGAGCCATAGCGGTCCATGGCTTCCTGCCAGGTCATTCTTGGAATTGGAAGAGACACCTCCACGTCCAGCACGTCTTTGAACAGCTTCTTGAGAAGTCTTTCATTCACATCAATGACATCATCTACATCCACAAAGGACAACTCCATATCAATCTGGGTAAATTCCGGCTGACGGTCCGCACGCAAATCCTCATCGCGGTAGCAGCGTGCCAGTTGGAAATACCTGTCATACCCGGAACACATCAGCAGCTGTTTTAAGAGCTGTGGTGACTGTGGAAGGGCGTAGAAAGTCCCTGGATTCACACGGCTGGGAATCAGATAATCTCTTGCTCCTTCCGGCGTAGATTTGATCATGGTAGGCGTCTCGATCTCAAGGAACCCTTCTTCTGCAAGAAATGCACGGGTCAGTGTTGCCACACGGCTCCTCATGATCAGGTTTCTCTGAAGATCTGGTCTTCTCAGGTCCAAAAATCTATATTTTAGACGAAGTTCCTCTTTCGTCTTGGAATTCTCCTCGATTGGGAACGGAGGTGTCTCTGATTCAGAAAGAATACGAAGCTCCTTAGCGCGCACCTCAATCTCTCCGGTAGCCATGTTCTCATTCACTGCTCCCGAACGGGCTACCACTTCTCCTACCACCGCCACAACGAACTCCGAACGAAGTTTTGCTGCTTTTGCCATGAGCTGCTCCTCATCCTCAAAAACAATCTGAAGCAGACCTGCCCGATCCCGCAGATCCACGAATACGATTCCACCCTTATTTCGATTCTTCTGTACCCATCCCATGACGGTCACAGTCTCACCTACGTTAGCTTTGGTCAGTTCGCCACATCGGTGTGTTCTTTTCAATCCCTGCATTGATTCTGCCATTTCTCTTATCCTTCTTTCCCGAAAATTTTCCATGATTTTCTATTCGATTGCCCACTGATACCACTGAGCTTTTTTGTCTTGTCTTTCTTTTTTACAGCTGGTCTATGGAATCACGATAACAGTCAGTAACATCCGTGTAGCCCTGAGCTGCCAGCTGTTCCTTCTGAAACTTCTTATTCTTCTTCATGTTCACGATCATCACCTGTTTTCCGGCACTTCGCTCTTCTTTTGCCATATTCAGAACCTTGAGCATTCCCTCTTTTGGCATGTTCTTCTCAATCAGAAATGCCTTTTTCACCTTATTGGTCGGAATCTCGTAACCACGCTCTAAAAGCAGCATGACAATCCGTTCAAAGCCAATGGAAAATCCAACTGCCGGTGTATTCTGTCCGGTAAATTTGCCGATCATCTCATCGTAACGTCCGCCTCCACCTACAGAACCTCCGAATTCATCCATAGAGATTTCAAAAATGGTTCCTGTGTAGTAGGACATTCCACGCACCAGTGTAGGATCAAAGAACATTCTAAAGTCTGCTTCCTTGGCGCTGTCCACACTGGAAATAATCAACTCCAGGCCATCCGCCGTCTGAGGATCCAAAAAGCCATCCAGCTTCTCTTTCAGATAGCGCACTCCTTCGATATCATTGCTGATTTCTTTGAACAGTTCCAGATATTTTTCGATGGATTCTTTTGCATAGCCATTCTCTTCCAACTCTGCTGCCACGCCATCCAGACCAATCTTGTCCATCTTGTCCAGAATGATAAATACCGTGTCATAATCTGACTCTGCAAATCCGCTGTATGCCGCCATTGCTTTGAGAATCTTGCGGTCATTGATGCGGATCGTGAAATTATGGAAATCCAGCTTGCCAAGAAGGGTCGTCGTCGCCAGAATCAGTTCAATCTCCGCCAGATTGTCCGGCTCACCGAGGATATCAATATCACACTGCATAAACTGTCTAAAGCGCCCTCTCTGTGGTCTGTCAGCTCTCCATACATTCCCCATCTGAAGTGCCTTGAATGGAGACGGCAGTTCATTGGCATTATTCGAATAGTAGCGGCACAGGGGAACCGTCAAATCATAGCGAAGACCACCATCCACTACATCTGCTTCTGTCTCTGCACTCTCTAATTTTAACTTCTCGCCACGCTTTAAAATCTTAAAGATCAGCTTCTCATTATCTCCACCGGATTTGCTGCAGAGATTCTCAATATGTTCCATGCATGGAGTCTCCATAGAAGAGAATCCAAAATCCTTATATGTCTCTTTAATCAGACCAATCACATAATCCCTGACTTCCATTTCATCTGGAAGCATGTCCTTCATTCCAGTAACTGGTTTCTTCTTTAATGCCATAACCATTCTCCTTTTCGCTCTATCATCTCGTCAACTCGGCGGATGTATTCAGAAATGTCTTTCACATTCTCAATTCTTATGATATTAGTCTCCTTGCCATTCCTGCCACAGGAAACCTTATGAGGAAGGACAATCTTTGTGGATGCGCCTGCTCCGGCCGCAATGATGGATTGTTTTTCTTCCATAATTAGTATATTGTAAATTCCAGCTTTGTCAACCTTTGCATAGCCAACATTCTCGAAATTCCCGGCAATATTCTTCTGACGGTAAAGATAATAGGGAACCAGACCCATTTTCCGGGCATATTCTTCTCCCAGATCAATCATCTGCTCAAGACTGCTGCTCTTTGACTCAGCATCCTCTTCTTTTGTCCGGGCAGGATCGCTTTGAATCTGTGGCACCGTCTCATTCTGAACATTTTCCTGTTTCTCCTGCTGTCTTTTCCGGTTCGTCATCTGACTCTTCTCCTGTCCCATCTTTGCCGCCCGCTTAATTGCAAGTGAATGGATGGTCAGAGAATCCGGCATTAGAGCTTCGATCTGCTGCAGCGTATCTTCCATATCCGCAACACGCTCTCCCGGAAGACCTGCAATCAGGTCCATATTGATATTATCAAAGCCAAGCTTACGCGCCATCTCAAAAGCATCCACCACAGCAGCGACACTGTGAAATCTTCCGATGCCATCCAACGTCTTTTGCTGCATGGACTGAGGGTTGATGGAGATTCTGGTAACCGGATGGCGCCTGAGCACCTCCAGCTTTTCGCGGGTTATGCTGTCCGGGCGCCCTGCTTCCACTGTAAATTCCTTCAGATCTTCATAAGAAAACGTCTTCTGCAAATGCGAGAGCAGACGGTCCAGCTGCTCCGGAGTAAGGGTTGTCGGCGTGCCACCGCCCACGTAAATGGTGTTCAGCTTTTTCTCCCCCGACACTGCACCAATATAGGATAATTCTTTTAGCAGTGCATCCAGGTAGGAATCCACCCTGTCTTTCCAGACTCCGATTGCCGATGAGCTGAACGAGCAATAGGAACAGATGGTGGGACAAAACGGAATCCCCACATAAAGGCTGTATCCATCCTGATAATCCAACTGAGACAGCAATTTTTTCTCCCGCCCGGCAATCTCCAGACTTAGATTTGCTTTCTGCTCACTCACCAGATACTCTTCTCTCATCCATGCCAGTGCCTCTTCCTTACTCTTCCCGGAATCCAGCCGGCGCATCATCATCTTTGTTGGACGGATTCCTGTCAGAATCCCCCATGCCATCTCATGACCGGACACCCCGACAAGATACCGGTACAGTTTCTGATTGACATAATGCTTTTTCTTTCTTTTTTCTTCAATGGTTTCTACTTCATTTTCTGCAACGCAAAAGCAAGAACTACTGCCGTGGTCCAGCTTCGCCACTAGTTCTTGCTCTGGATTTACCTGTTGTTGTATCTCTTCATTCGGGAAAAAAGCCTTGGTAATATGATACATATCATACGTGTACAAGGCATCCCGGCATGTAATTATAATCATTCGATTCATCCTTTTATTTTAGTAAAACAGACACTTGCAATCTTAACGCGGACATTCGGAATCCGCTTCGCTACTTCCTCATGAACGCAGACGGCTTCGCCGTTTGTCAGTGGGGGATTGCTTATCTCGTTCAAGCTACAAAAATGGATTGTACGCTTTCTCATATGCAATCGACGTCTCTTCCATGTGCCCGGGATATACTTTCGTATCCTCCGGCAGAACCATCAGACGCTCCTCAATAGAACGAATAAGCTGCCCTGCACTACCCGTTGGAAGATCACTGCGTCCAACCGATGCCTGAAACAGCGTATCCCCACTAAACAACACGCCTTCGGATTCTACATAAAAGCAGCAGCCGCCAATTGTATGACCGGGTGTATAAATCACCTGAAAGGTATATCCTGCAAGTTCCAGCTTTTGGTTGTCACTCAAAAACTCAGCGCCGTCAAAAGCATATCGCGTTCCAAATCCAACCGATGCATTCAGTCGCTCATCCCGCAACAGCTCTGCTTCCTTTTCAAATGCATAGACTGGAATCTGGTAGTCTGCAAGCACACTGTCCAACCCCATAATATGGTCAAAATGTCCATGGGTCAGGAGAACTGCCACCGGAACTAGCTCTGCCTCTTTCAGATAGGCCAGTGCTCTCTGGGGACCGTCACCCGGATCCACGATCACACATTCCTTTGTTTTTTCATTCTCCACGACATAGCAGTTCGTGCCTGCCATTCCTACTACAAATCTGTTAATTTTCATCTCTTTTTCCTTTATGCTATCCAACTGTTCGCTCTATATCAATTGTTCCCTGAATCTGCCTCATCTTCTCGACCATCTGGGAAAGTTCTTCTCTGCCATGTACTACAAATCCCATCTCTATGGTAGCAACACCTTTTTTATTCGTGCGCACGTTCATAGACTTGACATCAAGCTTTGCTTCCGTGAAAATCTTTGAGATATCCATCAGAATTCCCTGACGATCACGTACAAACATTTTAATTTCTGCAATATACTGTCCTGCTTCCTCTGAGCCTTCTGCATGCTCCCATTCCGCCGGAATCAGACGTTCTCGCTCCGACTCAGAAAGATGGATCATATTGACGCAGTCCGTGCGGTGGATTGACATGCCTCTGCCTCGTGTGACAAAACCGACAATCTCATCTCCCGGTACCGGATTACAGCATCTGGAGAAGCGAACTGCCATGTCGTCGATTCCCTTGACTACGATTCCGCTCTTGGATTTGGCTACATGGACCTTCTTGCTGCTCTCGGCAATTGTCTCAAGAATGGTCTCATCGGTAATCTCCTTGCGGTGCTCTTTCTCGTATTCCTCCACAAGACGGTTGACAATCTGACCTTCCTTCATGCCGCCGTGCCCGATGGCTGCCAGTACAGACTCCCAATCCTTAAAGCCATACTTCTGCTGTACCACCTGGAGATACTTCGGCTTGCTGATATTAGCCGGATTGATTGCCTTTGCCTTACAGTAGGCATTGATCAGTTCCTTGCCGCGTACGATATTCTCTTCCTTCAGTTCTTTTTTGAACCACTGGTTGATCTTATTCTTCGCCTGGGTGCTCTTAACGATATTCAGCCAGTCCCGGCTCGGTCCCTTCGAATTCTGAGAGGTAATGACCTCAATCCTGTCTCCGTTCTGAATCTTATAGTCAATATTGACCAGCTTGCCATTAACCCTTGCTCCTACCATCTTATTGCCAACAGCGCTGTGGATTGAATAGGCAAAATCTACCGGAGTCGAACCGTTCGGAAGATTCTTCACATCTCCATTCGGAGTAAAGCAATAAACATCCTCTGTAAATAAATCCAAATCACCTTTCAGCAGGCTTAAAAACTCTCTGTTATCCGACATATCACGCTGCCATTCCAGAATCTGGCGCAGCCAGGTCAGCTTCTCTTCTTCCTGTGCCTTTACGCTCTTACCGGCCTCTCCGCCTTCTTTGTACTTCCAGTGGGCGGCAATACCATACTCGGCGGTCTTATGCATCTCTTCTGTGCGAATCTGAATCTCAAAAGGCTGACCGGATGGGCCCATCAGCGTTGTGTGAAGAGACTGATACATATTAGCCTTCGGCATGGCGATATAATCCTTGAATCTCCCCGGAATCGGTGTGTACATCTCATGAATCACGCCCAATGCCGCATAACAATCCTTCACCGAATGCACAATGATGCGCACTGCAAACAAATCATAGACCTGTTCAATGGTCTTATCCTGATTCACCATTTTTTTGTATATACTGAAGAAATGCTTTACACGTCCATATACCTTCGCCTCGATATTGGCGTTATTCATATGCTTCTGAACCTGTGCAACAATCTGCTGGACAAATTCTTCTCTCTTCGTCTTGCGCGCGTTCAGGTCATGAACCAGATGACTATAGACCTCTGGCTGCAAATACTTCAGTGCCAGGTCATCCAGCTCGATCTTAATCTTTGAAATACCAAGTCTCTGCGCAATCGGTGCATAGATATCCATGGTCTCCCTTGCTTTTTCCTTCTGCTTCTCCGGCCGCATAAATTCCAACGTCCGCATATTGTGCAGTCTGTCCGCCAGCTTGATGATGATGACACGGATATCCTTTGCCATGGCAAGAAACATCTTTCTTAGATTCTCGGCCTGTACTTCCAGCTTATCTGCTGAATAGGACAACTGACCTAACTTTGTGACTCCATCTACCAGAAGCGCGACCTCCTCGCCGAATTCACGCGTAATATCCTCCAGTGTGATCTCCGTATCTTCAACGACATCGTGAAGCATACCTGCCGCGATCGTCTCTTTATCCAACTCCAGATCTGCAAGGATAATCCCCACCCAGAGCGGATGAATAATGTAAGGCTCCCCTGATTTTCTTACTTGATCCTTGTGTGCTCCCCGTGCAAGCCGATAAGCCTTTTCAATCATGGATATATCCGCTGAAGGATGGTATCTCTTGATTCTGGTAATCAATACCTCATATAGCTGCTCCGGGTCCTGATAATCTTCCACTGCCTTTACAGCATGACCATCTACAATTTCCAGGTTTTGATTCATTTCCTCGTATTCTTTTGTGCCTGCCATATAGATCCTCCTTCCTTCATTTTCTTTTGTCTTACTTTCCTTCATATCTGATTACGGATTCCACGTCATAGCCCTTAAGCTTTTTGCGGCCTTCCAAGCCTTCGAGTTCCATAAGAAAGACACTTTTCACAACCTCTCCTCCAAGACGCTCAACCAACTTGATGATTGCTTCAATCGTGCCGCCCGTCGCCATAAGGTCATCGACAATCACAACCTTCTGTCCTGGTTTGATGGCACTTTTATGAATTTCAAGCACTGCACTGCCGTACTCCAGATCATATTCCACTGCTACGGTCTCGCATGGCAGCTTTCCCTTTTTGCGCACCGGAACAAAACTCTTATGCAAGTTATACGCTACCGGCATACCAAAGATGAACCCTCTTGACTCCGGTCCAATGACTACATCAAACTCTGTGTCTTTCAGTTTTTCCTGAATCAAATCTATTGCTGTTTTTAAGCCATCTGCATCTTCTAAAATACTGGTGACATCCCGGAAAATAACTCCTTTCTCTGGGAAATCTGGAATGCTTCTTACGTATTCTTTTATATCCTTCATGTCTCAAGACCTCTTTTCGGTAAAATTCTGGTTTTTATTCTAGATAAAAACAATTATAGCAAAACTATTTATAATTTACAATTGTAATCTGTAGCGTTCTATTACCCATGTATTCGTTGATTCCCGGATAAAATGTAATGGACAGTCCACTCTTTCCCTTTATGTATTCCAGACATTCTTCTGCCTCGCCAAAATAGAGTGCGTCCATGCTGGTTCCTTTTGAATTTCTCACCGTACATTTCAGTACATTCCTATTCTTTCCAAAAATCTTCGGATTCAACACCTTGAGATCTCGTTCCGCAAACAATGGTTTTCTGTTTCCCATGCCAAATGGGGCAAGGAGCTCTAACTGCTGCACCAATTCCTCTGAAATATATTCCAGCGGAAGCTGCATGTCAATGGAGACTTTTTCAACCAGATCCTCCTCCGTCAGAAAACAGAGTTCATTCATCGTCTCGCGAAAACGCAGGATGTTTGCTTCCTCCATAGAGAGTCCTGCCGCCATCTTGTGACCACCGAATTTGGTGAGCAGACCGCGACATTTGCACAACTCGTCATACATATGGTATGCGTCAATTGACCTGCCGGAGCCTTTGATTCCTTCCTCGCTCTGGGTCAATACGAATACTGGTTTATAATACCGCTCTTTCAGCCTTCCGGCAATGATTCCCGCAATACTCTCATGGCAGTCCGGCAGATAGATGACCAGTACCCGGTCCTCCATCAGTGAAGTATGTTCCACTTGTTCAATGGCATCCTCCAGTCCCCTCTGGGTCATCTCCTTGCGGCTGTCATTCAGAGCTTTCAGATCCCCGGCCAGCATGACCGCATCCCTTCTGTTCTTTGCATTCAGAAGCTCCAGTGTTCGCTTCGCCGTATCGAGACGGCCGCTGGCGTTCATGCAGGGTCCCAGCACAAATCCAATGTGGTAGACGGAAAGTGTCTGTGGATCGACTCCAGTGCACTCCATCAGAGCCTTCAGTCCCAAGTTGCTTGTGCGTCTGAGCATCTCCAGCCCCTGCTTCACAAAAATGCGATTCTCACCCACCAGGTCCATGACATCTCCAACCGTAGCAATGGCGACATTTTCCATGAGGTAATCCACCTCATCTACGTCCTTTCCCATGACTTCAAAAAGAGTCTCAATCAGCTTGTAGGCAATGGCGGCCCCACAGAGCCTTGGAAATGGATACTCACAGTCCGCACGTACAGGATCCACCACGGCATCCGCCATAGGAAGGAGATATTCTTTCTCCCCATCTGTCTCCTCGTATGGAACTTGATGATGGTCCGTAACAATGATCGTCATGCCACAGGATTTTCCATATTCAATTTCTTTGGCCGCCGCAATTCCATTATCGCATGTAATCACTGTATCCACCTCATCATCCAGAGCCCGGTCGATCAGATCCTTATTCAGTCCGTATCCGTCTTTAATCCGATCCGGTATATCCGTGTCCACATCTGCTCCCAGTGCTCCCAATCCCTGCTGCAGGATATAGGTGGCATTGATTCCATCAATGTCATAATCACCGATTACACGAATCCTGCTTCCATCCTGAATCTTGTCCTTCAGGATATCTACTGCCTGGTCCATGTCTCTCATCAGAATTCCATCATACAAATCTGCAATCGTTCCATTCAAATAAAAATCTATATCCTTATCTTCTATAATATCTCGATTGCGGATCAGCCGGGCAATAATCGGGGATATATGATATTTTTCAGCTATCTTGTTAAAATCTGCTTTTTTCATTGTAAGGAACCACTTTTCCATACAGTATACCTCTTTCTTTTGAACATCAGTTTTTCTTGCAACTGCCCCGCCGCTCATTCTGTGAACAGTCTCAATGGTACCCATTATACACAATGGGACCGTTGCATTGCAACAGTCCCATTCATTTCTATATCCATATTACCTATTTTTTCTTTTCTTTTTTTGTAATCTTCTGTGTCTGTACCGGTTCTGCCTGCTTTACAACCTTCGTCTTCAAAACATACCACAGTGCTCCGGTGATACATACAGATGAGTAAGCACCGCACACGATACCTACCATTAATGGAAGTGCAAATTCTTTGATGGAGCTTACACCCAGTACATAGAGAACTGCTACCATAACAAATGTGGTCAATGAGGTATAGATACTTCTTGTCAGTGTCTGTGTGATACTTCTGTTTACTACCAGTTCCAGATCATCCGTGCGCTTCTTGATTTTGAGTTCCTCGCGGATACGGTCAAAGATAACGATGGTCGCATTGATGGAGTAACCAACAATGGTCAGCATACACGCGATAAATGTATTACCAACGGATACTCTTGCTGCTGCATAGAATGCCAGTACCACCAGAACATCATGTACGAGTGCAAGTACTGCACTTCCCGCAAAACGGATGTCCTTGAAACGGAACCAGATGTAAAGCAGCATACAGATTGTCGCAATCAAAACTGCAACTAATGCATCGCTCCGCATCTCTGAGCTGACGGTTGAGCTGATATTTTCAGCCGTAATCAAAGTGTCATCCACTTTAAAATTATCAACCATTGCCTTGTTGAATGCTTCTCTGGTTGCCAGATCCTGTGTCTGTGTCTTAAAGATTACCTGATTGCTGTCTTGTACCTTCTGAACCTGTACGTTCTTATCACCCGTCACATTCTCAATGATCGGTACGATATCGCTGTCAATGTCTTCCAACGAATAATCTTCATTAAATGTTACGGTTGTAGAAGTACCACCCTTGAATTCCAGACTCTCATTGAGCATTCCGTTTCCATTTGCGCTGTTCACTCCCATCAGTATAAAACCTGCTGCAATCACTACGGCAGACAGGATAAAGAAAATCTTTTTCTTCTGTAAGAAATTAATCGGCTCTCTTACCTTTTTCTCTCTTCCGTATACTTTTGGAGAACGAATACCGATTGCATAGAATGCAAAGATAATCATTCTGGTAATTACCAGTGCTGTGAACATGGATATCACGATACCCATTGCCAGCGTCTGGGCAAATCCTTTGACTGTACCGCTGCCCTTGAGCCAGAGCACTACTGCTGCGATCAGGGTCGTAATATTGCCATCCACGATTGCTGACAGAGCTTTCTGGAATCCGGATTTCAACGCTGTAATAACTGCTTTTCCTGCTGTCAGTTCTTCCCTCACTCTGGCGAAGATAATAACATTGGCATCCACTGCCATACCAATACCGAGGATGATACCTGCAATACCCGGAAGGGTCAGTGTGACGTCAAATGCATTCAAACATACCATAATCAGTCCGGTGTAAATGATCAGAGCTAAGCTGGAAGCAAGGCCCGGAAGTAAATATACCCAGCACATGAAAATTAATACGATAATCAGTCCAATCAGTCCTGCTTTTAAACTTGTACTGATTGCTTCCTGTCCAAGCTGAGCGCCTACTACGTTTGAACGAAGTTCCTGAAGTTCCAGATTCAAACCACCGATACGAATGGTGGAAGCCAATGTTTCCGCTGCTTCATAATCTTCCATTCCGGTAATCTGTGCCTCTCCATCTGTGATAGCAGAGTTTACACTTGGAACGCTGACAAAGGAGCCGTCATAGTAGATACCGATACTCTGATTGCCTGCAACTGCTGTCGTTGTGGCATCCGCAAATTTTGTAGTTCCATCTTTTGTAAGGGTCAGCTCTACCACATATTCTTTTGCTGAATTTGCTGATTGCTGAGTGGTTCCTGCCTGTGCATTCTGTACGTCCGTACCTGTCAGGACAATGGAGCCATCTTCCTGAAGCTCATCAATGGTCTTGTTCAGTTTGTATGCCCCGGAAGTACTGTCGTAAGAATAGTTCTCACTTCCGTCACTTCCTGTCTGCGCAATAAAATACAAAGAACCCGGCTGTCCAAGTTCATCCAGAATCACATTGGCATCCGTCACACCCGGAATCTCGATGTTGATACGGTTGTCACCTTCCTGATAAACCGTTGCTTCTGTACTGTACTGCTCCACACGCTTCTGTAGCTTGTAGATTGTATCACTCATATCCTCCGCAGAAGGGTTGCTCTTTACTGTCTCATATGTGATGCTGACTCCACCTTCCAGGTCAAGACCAAGATGAATGTTCTTGGCTGCGCCAGTCTCTCCCGAGCCAAATCCCACGATCGTTGTAAATCCCAAAAGTGCAATCAGGGCTGCCGTGACAATCAGGCTAATTATGCCTTTACTCTTCTTCATAGCTTAATTCCTTTCTTTTCCCGTCAACTTGAGAAGTCCGATACTGCTTCTCCCAGACGCCTAACTAGTTCAATCAAGCGGATACACAAAATCCGCTTTGCTGTTTCCCCATAATCTTACACATACTTTGCAAGTCAGTGTAACGGTTATTCCGCAAGTGCGGCTTTCATCATAATTGCACATTCTACACGCTTGCGCTGCATCTCACAGCCAACCTCATAGGTATCATGAATCGTTCCGTGAAATTTAAATGAGTTCGCCATACATCCACCGCTGCAATAAAATTTTGCAAAACAGTTCTTGCATTTTTCTTTTGTATAGACACTGCAGCTTCTGAATTCATCCGCAATCTCAGGCTTTACAATTCCATCATCTACATTTCCCATTAGAAAGCCTTCTTCTCCTACAAACTGATGACACGGGTACAAATCCCCCCACGGAGTCACTGCGAGATATTCGGTTCCAGAGCCACAGCCAGACAGACGCTTGTACACGCACGGTCCGCCCTCCAGATCGATCATAAAATGGAAAAATGTAAAACCTTTTCCTTCTCTTTCACGTTCTATCATGGTCCTTGCAAGCTTGTCATACTCCGAAAAAATCTTTGGAAGATCTTCTTCCCGGATTGCATAGGAATCTGTCTCCGGTCCAACCACCGGCTCCATAGACATCTGTTCAAATCCCAAATCTGCAAAATGAAGGATATCTTCTGAAAAATCCAGATTATTCCTTGTAAAGGTCCCTCTTATGTAATACTTCTCCTGATGTCTGCTCTCGGCAAGCTTCTGGAACTTCGGAACAATCAGATCATAGCTTCCCTTTCCATTACGGAACGGTCTCATATTGTCATGGACGTCTTTTCTGCCATCCAGACTGAGCACTACATTATCCATCTCCCGATTCACAAACTCCTGAATCTCATCGTTCAAAAGAACACCATTTGTTGTGAGCGTAAACCGAAAATGCTTATCATGAAGCTTTTCCTGCTCTCTTCCGTAAGCAACCAGATCCTTTACAACCTGCCAGTTCATCAATGGTTCCCCGCCAAAGAAATCAACTTCAAGATTTCTTCTGCTCCCGGAATTGGCAATCAAAAAGTCCAATGCTTTTTTTCCCACTTCGTAGGACATCAGTGCCCTTCTTCCATGATATTCTCCCTCCTCTGCAAAGCAATACTTGCAGGCAAGGTTGCAGTCATGGGCAATATGAAGACATAGCGCCTTGACCACAGTCTTTCTCTTCTTTACATCTCCGACATACGCCTCAAATACATCCTCGGTATAGAGCTTGCCGTTCTCGGTCAGACAGATGACATCCTCCAGGATTTCTTTTAAGTCCTGTGGATCATAGGTTTCCCCCATGCGTTCGATAAGCAGCTCTTGCGTCTGCTTCTCCTTCAGACTGTCCACAGTATGACGTGGATTGATCTCAGTCAGGCACTGTATCACATCATAGGCCGGCTGATCCACTACATGCACCGCACCGCTGTTCACATCCAGGATGATATTATATCCATTATTCTGGTACTGATGAATCACAATCAATTACCTCTTTCTATTTTATTAGCAAACAAGCATAAGGCAGCGACCGCGGCCGCTGCCTTAAAATTGCTGTTTTTAATTATCTGCAGCGTTCCTGTAATCATGCCGCAGTTTATTTTTTGTTTTCACAAGTCTGGTTGCCTACAGTACAAGATGTCTTGCATGCAGACTGGCAGGATGTCTGACATTCGCCGCATCCACCTTTTTTTAATGTATTGTTCAATGTCTGTGTATTCAATGTTTTAATATGTTTCATTCTATTCTCCTCCTTTTTGTCACTTCTGTGTTGTAATATAATCTGCCGCCGGCCGAATGCCTGCGTTCAAAGCATCAACGTGCTTTGATTCCGTCATGTGATTGATTGGGAATCTACAGTACACGCATCAGCGTTCTCATATTATATCACACTTTTTTCTTGATTTAAAGGTTTTTTTACGATAACATTCCCCCAATCATTCCGCCGCCCATGCACAGAATTGCTGCGGTCACCAGGTTCATCCCGCTCCCCTGCATGCTGTGATAAAGGCCAAAGGAAATCAAGACCAGAAGCAGGTAATAAAAAAATCCTGCAAGAAGCCCCCATAAAAATTTCTTTTCTCTCGCCATTTTCCCGATCAGAAATCCTCCCACGAATGTGGAGACAATATAGACTGCCACGATGCCTGCGGTCACAGCATTCTCATTCAGACTGAATTTATATAGAAGAAACGATAATCCCAGCAGCAAGAGAGACGTCACCAGATACGCTCCCAGCAAGGCCTTCAGCATCCACAGAACCTTTTTCATCATCTTATCCATAAGCCCCTCCTTGTCTATCTACTTTATGCTATGACAGACCGGAGGGATTTATGCATCTTCACTGCTTCTAATCCTCCATCATTTTCCCAAGATACGCTGCCGCAGTCTCTAAAAGCCGCTCCTCCACGGCTCCCGGGCTCTCCTTCTTTTCGTCCGATGCAAGAATGACTGCTCCCACTACATCTCCTGCACTGACAATCGGGACTGCAATCTGCCCGGTGGCATCGCCTGCTTCTGAAATTCTGAATGTTTTTTTCTCTTCCGCCAGAACCTTTTTTCGGTCCCGGATCAGCGTTTCCAAATCCTTTGATATATTTTTCTCCATGAAATCCTTTGATTTTTTTCCGGAAGCCACCACAATCTGATCCTGATCGCACACCATACAGAGAAACCCTGTGGTGGATGCAATTGCTTCCATCAGCTCCTTCGCCGCACCTCCCAGATCCCCAATTGGAGAATATTTCTTTAGAATGATTTCCCCGTCCTTGTCTGTAAAGATTTCCAGCGGATCTGCTTCCCGCAGCCTGAGTGTCCTTCGTATTTCCTTCGGAATCACCACCCGCCCCAGGTCATCTATTCGTCTGACTATTCCCGTTGCTTTCATATATCTTCCTCCAATTTGCATATTTTCGCTTTCATCAGCTCTCTTATCCGGAATTTTTATCCCTTTATTTTTCCTTTATGTTGAAAGGATATCTGCATGATTTTTGCTTTGCTACTATTATCTGTAAACGGAGGTGGATTATACCTTAATCTGTTTCTTTTCCCTTAAAATATCTTTGCACGCAGTTCCTCAAGCGTCACCAGTTTTTTCTTTTCTTTTGCCTCTTCAATCAATTTGTGGAAACTCTGATTATCCTTTCGGATTGCAGTACCTGTATAGATGACATAGTCACACGCTGACATTTCTTTCTTTGCTTTTTCAAAAGCTGCTTCACTGATTTCCTGAAAGGGCGATTCTGTTATCACAGTATTGGCCAATACTTTTGCCACCTGATAGTCTACATCATTGGTATAAATGACACCTGTAGAAAATGAAATTCCTGCCTTTTGCAGTGCCCGATAGACCGGCACCCCGCTCCCGTCTCCAGCAATCACGAAAACGTGGGATTCCCCCTCCGGTTTGGGAAGTTCGATGCTTCCGAACAGCATATTATAGGTTCCTTTTTCCACATCATACAACTCCTGTATGATCCGGTCCTGGAATATCTCCTCCGGAGTCCCGATTTTCTCAATATATTCGCCCTTCACACACATGATTTTGTCTGAAATTTTCTGAGCAAGATCTATTTCATGCAAAGACATGATCACTGTAATCTCTTTTTCCTTTGCCATACTCCGCAGGATGTCCAGAAGTTCCAGTTTATGCCGGATATCCAGAAATGAAGTAGGCTCATCCAGAATGATGATTTCCGGCTCCTGGCAGATAGCACGTGCAAGCATGATCCGCTGACGCTGTCCGTCACTGATTTCCCCGAAATCCTTGTTGCGGATATCGTATGCAAGTACCATTTTCATGGATTCCTCTATCATTTTATAATCTGAATCGCTCAAGGTTCCCACCTGATTTGTATAAGGATATCTCCCAGTTGCCACCACATCCCAACAGCACATCATCTCCGTCTGCAGCCGTTCCGTTAATACCACTGCCTGCTTTTTCGCAAGGTCCTTCACCGACAGTTCACTCAGAATCTGTCGGTCAATCCATGCCGTTCCGCCAAGAAGGCGCAGCTGCTTTGTAATGCTTTTTAAAATTGTAGATTTTCCCGAACCGTTTGGACCGATGAGAGTCAGGATTTCTCCTTTATTGACGCTCACGCAGATGTCCCGGATCAGCGGCGTTCCGTGATATCCGACACACAGTTCTTTCGTTTCAAAATATATCTGATTCATAGGTTTCTCCTTCCCTCCACTACTTTTTATCTATTTGACGTAGAGGAATGCTTTTGGACACTCAAGCGGATACTCGGAATCCGCTTCGCTACTTCCCCCATTACTTATTAACTATTTGACGTAGAGGAATGCTTTTGGACGATTAACATATAAATAACAACAGGTGCGCCGAGTATGGAAGTCACGGTACTGATGTTCAACTCTGTCGGTGCGAATACTGTTCTCGCCAGTAAATCACAGAACATGCAGAACACGGAACCACCCAGGAAGGTTACCGGAATCACCACCAGCGGCTTTGATGTATGCAGGCATTTCTTCATTAAAAACGGAACCGCGATTCCCACAAAAGAAATGGGACCTGCAAATGCTGTCACACAGGCAGCCAGCAGACTGGAACAGAGAATCAGCAGCAGACGGAACCGTTTGATATTGATTCCCATACTCTGTGCGTAATTTTCTCCCAGCTGAAAAGCTCCCATTGGTTTTCCAAGAAAAAAGACACAGACCGCAATCACGAGCACGACCACAAATGCAATTTTCACATTCTCCCAACTCATGCCGGAAAAGCTTCCCTGAGACCAGCCGTGCAGATTGACGATATCTGATTCCTGCGCAAAGGTAATCATCAGTTCCGTGATTGCGGAACAAATATACCCAATCATAATTCCCGCCACAAGAAGTGCCGACATCTGCTTTATTTTCTGTGAGACTGCAAGCACAATTCCCATAGAAAGCAACGAACCTGCGAATGCCGCCAGAATGAGTACCCAGGAAGAGACTCTGCCCAGATGCTCCAGAAAGTAAATCATCGTAAGCGCTACCATCAGCTTCGCCCCGGAAGAAATTCCCAGTACGAAAGGACCTGCAATGGGATTTCTAAAGAAGGTCTGGAGCAAGAGACCGGACAGGGCAAGAGCACCACCCAGAATTGCTGCCATTGCAATTCGTGGCAGACGTATCTTCCAGATAATTGCATACTGGGTTTCATCTCCGCTCCGCCGAAAAATGATTTCAAGAATCTTCTTCACGGAAATGTCGACACTCCCTGTATTGATATTCCACACAACAAGGAGAAAAAAAGCGAGGATCAGGCACATAAATACGGTCTGATATCTCAGATGTCGCTTTCTCGCTTCCCACTTCAATGCATTTTCAGTTGTACTCTGGTTTTTTTCTCTTTCCATAGTTTTCCCCATTTTCCCTGTTTTTTTCTTTTTTTAAGTCTCATCGGATACGCAGAATCCGCTTTGATACTTCCTCGCAACATCTTTTGTAAGGTTATCGTTTTCTTGATAAATAGATTGGTTTTGTAATTATTGCAGCTTTTTCATAAATTTCAGCTGTGTCTTACCCTCTGTCGTCAGCATGACATGAATATCCGCTATCATCTCACCAATGATGTCCGTTTCCTGATACATGGATTTTCCGGTGCTCCATACATTTCCACTCTTTACCGCTTTAAAATCAGCGAACAGCTCGCTTTTTGCAAGAAGCTCGTCCATCGTAGATAAGGGGGCATCAATGGTCGCATTGTAAATCAGATAATCCGCATTCTTTGCAGTATCATAGAACTCTTCCATCGTCATATTGACACTGGAAGATGTGCCTTCATTCTTTAACCCACTGAACATATATTTTCCACCCGCAAGTTCAATCATCTTCGGCACATAATCATCTGATTTTCGAACCACCACATTTCCGGTAGTATTGATATAGAAAAAGGCAACTGTTTTTCCGGTATTCTGAAAATCTGCCAGATCAGACACCATCTGTGCCTGCTCTGCAAATTTTGCCTGTGCGGTTTCTTCTTTATCCACCAAAACAGAATAGAGCTTTATCCATTCGGTCCTTCCTAAGGGCTCTGGCTCATAGCTGGAACGGTCAATCAGCACTGGAATTCCAAGTTCCTCCAGCTTTTCCTGCACTTCCGGCGAATGAAGAATCATGGTCGACTGAATCGATAAATCGGTGTTTTCTTCCAGGAGAAGTTCATAATCCGGTTCACTGTATTTCCCTGCAAATAAAATTTTTCCAGCTTTCATTGCATCGCCTGCATTTTCCACATACCAGCCATCTGCATCAGTTCCTGAAAGGCGAATGCTGTCAAGAGCATCCATAGAGTCAAATAGCGACATTGCAGAGGTTGCTACCAGATAAATATGATTCAGCGGCTTCTGCAGCACGGTAATGGATGCATCCAGTCCTTCGGGAGCTTTTTTCCCTTCTGGAACAACAAGATATTGCCCTGCCTTTGCAATATGAATCAGAGCATATCCATCCTGATAGTAATAGACCTGAAAGCACTTAGCATAGTCTATATCCATTGTGGATTCATAAGTCAGGCCCCCAATCTCCGGTGGAGACAGCGTTTCTTCCTGATCCGATTGCTGACTGGGAGTCTGCTCCTCACTTTGGTCTGACGCCACATCTGTTTCCTGAGTATCTGCTTTTTTTTCATCCGGTTTTGCCGCCTGCACCGCAGCATCCGCTTTTGTTGTATCAAGAGTAATGCTTAACACATACTCAATCTCATGAGATTCGCTCATTTTAGTCGTATCTGCCAGAATGGTGGTATCTCCATTTATCCTCACTGGAATCGTAACCTGTGCACTGCCATCTGATACGGTCGTATTATACTGCTTCCCGTCAACCTTAACATAATCATAAGCATCGCTGCTAAATGTAATCTCTGCTGCCGCCTTTCCATTTGTTATGATAACGTCCTGACAGCCAATCTCCACTTTTCCGGTTCCTCCCGTAAACTGAAAAGAAGTGGGGCTATAGGTTCCGTCAGGGATTGCTTTATCAAAACGAATAAAACAAAAAAGCAATACAGCTAACAAGATTGGAATTGATACCATCACTATTTTTTTCCCTGTATTTTCTCTCTCAAGTTCTCTCACACCTTCCTGCGAATCTCATTTTTTTATAATAGTAAGGCAAGAGTGTATCGCCCAAACACTCTTGCCTCATGCTTTGTTTTATATTCCTTCACCACTTCCTGCAATCCCGAAGAAACCGGGTTCTTCCATTACTTCGCTGCTTCCGGGTTTGAAACAGAAACTTTGTGGTCATACCAGGTTCCTTTTGTTCCAATGAGTGCCAAATCAAATTCTTCATCCAAAGCCGGTACTGGAACATCAAATCCATTCACCTCTTCTGTTGTGCCATCGCTGTAAGTAACCGTATCGGTTGTCGGCTGAAGGAGCTCTGCTCCATCTTTCTGTGCATCTTCTGCTGTTCCTGCAAAGAGATTTAAAATATTTTTCGATGGAAGGGAAATATGTATCGTCATCTTGCCATCTTTTACCGTCAGCTCGCCCTTGCCCTCTTTTGCTTCATTCACATGGAACATACTGCTGTCTGTCTTGAATTCTGCTGTGTACACGCCATCCTCGATTGGTGCAGCTGCCACGTCCTTCTCACTGTCTTTTTCCGTCTCAGTGCTGCTCTTTATTTCTGTCGATGCTCCCGAACCTGCGGAAGAATCTTTCGTAGTGCCGCCGCATGCTGTCAGCGATACGCACATTGCCAATACACAGAATACTGTTATAATTGCATTCAATTTCTTTTTCATTTTTTCCCCATTTCGAAATATCCGCCTATTTTAAATTTGGCTTAGCCAATAGGCTGATACTGCATGTCAAGTTTTCATAGATAACTTCACACAACCTTCTTGTCTGCTCTATTATTGAATCACTGCCGCAGTATGCGCAACATAGATTTCCTGAATTGCCGGAATTCTTCCAAGTCCTTCAATCTGTGTATCTACACTGTCAAAGTTTCCTGATGCCTCAAACTGGCTTACCCAGGAATCTGCATCTTCACCAGCCATATCGTTGTTGGCGTGGTCACCTGCTACCACCATCAGCGGACGGATAATTACCTTTTTATATCCTGCATTCACAAGTTTCTCGATAACCGCTTCACAAGCAGTATCTTCCGGTTCACCTTCCACGGTTCCGATAAATACATTTTTGTATCCAAGTGTATCCATCTGCGCCTGCATCTGATTGTAAGTTACATTTGCTGTGTGTGAAGTTCCGTGTCCCATAAATACAAAGGCAGTTCCATCCGCTGCTGCAGCGTCCATACTGTCAAATCCGGCTTTTGCAAGCGATTCTGCTGCAAGTGCCTTAGCGGTTGCTTCCTTGTCTGCATTGATGACCGTTGCATCTGATCCTACTTCTCCAAGAAGTGGTTCTGCAATCTTTACACTTTCGAATTTATCTTCATACTCTGATACTGTTGCGGAAAATTCATCATATTCTGCGCCGTGCATCAAATGTGTCGGCTGTACCACAAGGTTTTTCACCCCGTTTTCAACCGCACGGTCCAGTGCCTGCTCTACATTATCGATTTTTTCATTGTCTCTCGCCTGAACGTGGTTGATAATAATCTGTGCCGTAAATGCTCTTCGAACCGACCAGTCTGGATTTGCTTTCTGAATTGCCTTCTCGATTCCGCCGATGTCTGTCGCGCGGCTCTCATTAAATGATGTACCAAAGCTGACAACAAGGATTTCATTCTCCCCAATCTTGTCCTGATTCAGCGGATCATCCGCTGACGCATCACCTGTATCTCTTCCAAAATAATCCGGGTCTGCATTCTCTCCCGCAACCAGTTCCTTCTGTTCATCTGTCAGGGCATCCCATGCCTTCTTTGCCGCTTCACACTGTGCATCCGTATCTTCCGTTCTCTCCTGTACATAAATGTCATCAATGAGTGACGCCACTTTATCTGCAGCCTCCTGATCCGACGATGCACTTTCCTGGTTGGAAGCTGTACTTCCTGAATCCTGTGTTTTTTTGCTGCCACAAGCCGACAATGACATCACCATTGCGCCAACACATACCAGAGATACAATAACACTGAGTTTCTTCTTTTTCATTTTCAATTCCTCCTGTTTTTTGTGGTGTCTCTTCGCATACGTTTGGAGACCGATTGACAGAACACATTTAGGAGCTTCATTTCATGTGTTCTTTTTCTATTTTCAATCTAATCGGGGTACCTTTCTTTGAGCGAAGTCCAAGCCGTCCTGTTTGCGCAGGCTTCTTTCCATACTTCCACAACAAAAAAGACATGAAAATGAATCCTCCGATCCACTTACATGTCTTCAACAGTTATTTAACATGAGTATGCCATTAGGCGATTGCATACGCATGTATCATTACAAAACGTTTTTCGTTTTGGTAACCGTGCAACCAATTTCTCGTGGTTGGAGCTCTTGCTCTAGTACCGGCAATGGCAGGTCTTCTGACTTAAGTTCCTCACATATGTCCGTCTTCCCGGTTGCCCAGTGACTATATCATGCATATGCTCCCTATTCACAGCGACGAGATCGTACAGGATTCTCACCTGTTTCCCTTTTCATCAGATTATAACTATCTGACACCTATTGCTTATTAGATAACTCAATACTACTCCATCTGATAATTTCTTGTCAACACTTTTGACAAAACATGGTAAATACTTTTATACTATGGTTATAGTTTACACACTATGCGTACCATAATGCATGAAAGTAAACAGGAATACGCTATGAATACACTATAGGAAAGAGGAATTTCACATGAAACTAACGAAAGCAGCACCTGAGCAGTTTTCCACAATCAATACCATCTTCCAGGATTCTTTTCCACCAGAGGAACTTTTGCCTGTGGACAAGATGCAGCAGCTTCTGGAAAACGGTACCCTGGAACTGCTTGCAATCACGGATGCGGAGCATCACGGCAACATGGCGCTGGGCGGTATCATCGTCCTTACGCACACAAAGAAGACGCTCTGGTTTTTATTCGCAGTGGCAAAAGAATACCGGCTGCATGGTATCGGTCAGAAAATCATTGATCTGGTCAAAGAACGGTATGGCACCGATGGATTTTTTGGGGAGGTTGAGATTCCGGACAAAAATGCATCGGAAACAGACCTTCGTGTCCGCCGACGCAATTTCTATATCCGGAACGGCCTAAAACCCACCGGAATCCCCATTACCATGAACGGCATCCCCCTGGAGCTCTTCACCTACCACTCTGAAATCTCTGCCGGAGAATATTTAGATTTTTATCATGCTGTTTTTGGCGAAGAATATACCAAAAGAATCTTCAATATAGAAATTATAGAAACAGAATAAGTTCTTTTTTAATTTTTCTTTTTCCTTGTTCACCGCAAAGTTGCTTTTATCTGTTGCTTTGTCAGTGCAGTGTTTCACCGATATTCAGGCAGTGCCGACTACCATTGAGACACTGTACTACCGTGGACAGGAAAGAAGTTTTTCCGACAATGCAATCATCTCGTCCTTCTCAAGACTATTCGTAATCGTAATGGTTCCCTTTTCCTTCCGGTCAGTCAACAGTCCAGCTCTTTGAAGAAGACGCCGGGTCTCCTTCGCAGTCCCCAGACCACCATCAAAAAGCATCACATCATATCCCATGGCTTTTACAATACTATCTTTTACAAACGGAAAATGTGTGCAGCCAAGTACGATGCTGTCCACATGACTGCCCTCTTCTTTATACGGTGCAAATATAGTATTTAGATAATCCAGAATATCCTGCTCTCTCTTCAGACCACCTTCTACATATTCCACGATATAAGGCGCCGGAAGCTTAATAATCTCCGCCTGACTGCTGTACTGTTCCATCAGATTCGCAAACTTCTTTTCTTTGAGCGTCATGGGAGTCGCCAGTACCAGAACCCTGCCCCCCACCTTACTAAGCACCGCGGGTTTCAGTGCCGGCTCAATTCCTACCACGATAGACTCCGGATAGGTCCGCCGCACCTTCCTGATTCCTACTGAAGTGGCTGTGTTACATGCAACAACAACCGCTTTCGCACCACGGCTTAGAAAATAGGAAGCATGTTCCAGGGTCAATGCCTGCACCTCCTCCTTATCCTTGATTCCATAAGGTGCATTCTTTGAATCTCCTAAAAAAATGTAATCCTCATTCGGCATCAATTTTACCAATTCTTTTAATACGCTGATTCCTCCGACCCCAGAGTCGAAGACAGCGATTGGGTCTTCTTTTCTGCTCATCTTACTGTTCCTTCGTTCTTAAATTTCATATATACTTATTTTTTTAGTATATCACAATCTTGTTCCCTTGAAAACAATACTTTCTTTTGCTAAAATAGAGAAGTTATAACATCCACATTTTATTTTTTAAGCAATGCTATGACATAAATCGTTTCATTTACCAGATATTATCAAGGAGGAATTATTATGAGTAAAATTGATGAAGTAAGAAGTGCTATGGTTGCAGCCATGAAGGCTGGTGAAAAAGAGAGAAAAGAAACACTATCCCTTCTTTTATCCGCACTAAAAAACAAAGCCATTGATAAACGTGCAGATTTGACGGAAGAAGAGGAAGTAGAAGTCATCCTCAAAGAAGTCAAACAGACAAAGGAGACTCTGGAACTCACACCGTCTGACCGAACGGATATCATTGATGAGTGTAAGAAGCGTATCACTGTTTTGGAAGAATACGCACCAAAAATGATGGATGAAGCTGAAATCAAATCCGTCATCTCCGGGGTATTAACCGATCTGGGAATTGACGCTCCAACAGCAAAAGACAAAGGCAAGATTATGAAAGAGCTCATGCCAAAGGTAAAGGGAAAAGCCGATGGCAAAGTAGTAAATCAGCTAGTCTCCACCTTCTTCGCTTAAGAAAGGCAAAACATATCTGTAAAAATCCAAGGGGCTGCCACATTAAGAATCAGTCATACACGACATGTTCTCAGCGTGGCAGCCCCGCTGTCTCCAAAACCAGCCTTTTTCTCTGTTCGTTCACAGGATGCAAATTTTATTCTAGTGTACGTATTTCTTCGCTGCCGTTTTTGAAAGCGCATATCGCTTGATAATCACCTCGATAATCCCCATTTCCGGAACATTAAGTTCTCTCAGGCTTTCCACCAAAACAGTAATTCCATGCTCTCTCTCTCGATTAATTCCCTGACTGATGCCCTTTTGCGTCATACGTTCTGCAAATTCACACATTGTAATCTCCTCTCCCTTCTCCACTGCCTTCATAATCTCATCCTCAATATCCTGATACCGCTTATCTCCGGTAAATACTTCCAACATCTTAAGTACTGCTTCCACATGCTGCAGCTTCCTCTTCGATGGTTGATAACCTTTTTTGTTCCTGTTTGCAAAAAAATCTGCAACTTCCCGAAAATCACTGGTTAATTCATCTCTTATCTTTTTAGGAATGTGAGCAACCTCAATCAGATGAAGCTTATAATTCTGTGCATATGCTGCAAATTCTGCATTTCCTTTGTCAAACAATTCTTTTAATTCTTTTGCTTTTGACCATCTCTTATCCCCGAAATACAATACTGCCGTTATGATTGGATAGCGAACACTCCCTGTCTGAATCTGATTGCGATAAGCCGCATAATCGTATCCCATGACCCGAATCGCCATATCCTGATCCTGCGCTGTCTGGTTATCAATTCCGATCAGTGACATCGTCGTCCCCAGCTTCTGTACATACTTTGTTGTATCACGGCGCTGCTCCCTAAATGTCCTGCCATTCTCTTCCTTGTAGATGGATTCCGTAGGCCCCTGAATTAAGTCTTCCGGACGAATCATTTCCTTCTTGAACAAAAGTACGTTAAATATATCCGCAAATACATCCGGATAATCTTCCAGATACTTATTCGCATGATCTTTCGCATGATGCTCTCGCAGCGTCTGTTTCTCTTCTTTCGTTACTACCATGTAAACCTCCTTATGCAATTTTTGTTCAGGAGGTCTCTGGCTCGAAAACTCCTGCCGTAAATGTGATTAAAAGCAAGAATTTTCCGAATATATAGTGTGTATAAACACGTAGAAGCCAATGCATGGCTAAGATGTAAATCGCTGAATGTGATCTACAATGAACTCTGCTTTGCAAATATCATATAATACCCAGGCTATATTTTCAAGTAGTATTTCGTATTTTTCAGCCGGCAATAATCTTCACGTAAAATGTCCGGTTTCTCGGTCCATCAAATTCACAGAAATAAACATCCTGCCACATTCCAAACAGGATTTCCCCATCCTGAAGAATCAGCGTCTGAGACGGTCCGACAACGGTAGTCTTCATATGTGCATGAGAATTCCCTTCTGCGTGCTGGTAGCCCTCGCACTGCGTTGGAAAGACTTTCTCAAATCCCATCAGTATATCGTGTACAACATCCGGGTCAGCATTCTCGTTGATTGTGAATCCTGCAGTTGTGTGTGGTGAAAATACAACAATAATGCCATCTCTCACACCGCTCTTTTCAATGTCCTCGCGGATCATATTAGTAATCTTTGACATCTGCTGGGGGTGGCTGGTTGCAATGTGGTGATCGAACAAATTCATAAACGCTCCTCCTACTTTTCCATGTACGCCTCTAGTTTCTCATACTGCTTTTTCATTTCATCATAGCCATGCTGGTAAAAGGCCATGAGTAAATCATAATCTTTCTCTAATCTGGATACTGGTTTGACCAGCGGGCGAAGTACAAATACTTTTCCCTCCCTCTCTAGTGCATCGATCTGATTCATAACTTTATTATAATAGAAGTTTCTCGTCAGAATTGCATGTACCAGATTCGGATATTTTTTATAAGCACCTCGGTAGAGCTTTACGATTCCTCTCGGTAGTGCACTCTTCCGGTATCTTGGATTCCGTGTCAGAATCAGCACAATCTTTTCATTGCCAATCTCCAGTGCTCTGTTCACCGGAACCGAGTCTGCAAGCCCGCCGTCCAGATAAGGAATTCCATCCACGTTGACGATTGGTGAGACAAGCGGCATACTCGAAGATGCCCGGGCAATCTTCATCAGTCTGACCGAATCTGAATCCTCCGTCATGTACTCTGCCTTCCCGGTCTTACAGTTGGTCGTGACCAATTCACAATGCATCTCCGAATGAAAATAAGTGTCAAAATCGAAAGGTATCAATTCATTGGGATACTTATCAAAAATCATGTCCATGTCCATCAGACTTTTTTCTTTGAACCCTTTTCTGAATCCATAGAAATAATTCAGCTCCGGTTCTTTATGTATCATACAGTCTCTCGTTCTCCCGATCTGCCGCGAGACATAATCGACTGCGTTGCAGGCTCCTGCCGACACACCAATCACATGTGACGTATAGAAATCTTTTTCCATCAAATAATCCAAGGCTCCCGAGCTGAATACACCTCTTGTCGCTCCGCCTTCCAATACCATTGTTGCTTTCTGCATAAAAATGTTCCTCGCTTTCATACCTCATTATATACTGTTTTTCATTTTTCTGAAACAGGAATATCTGTTTTTTTGTATTTTCATCTTCCTCACAACTTTCAAATGTTTCCTTGCTATTGTTGCAATCTCATGTTAATATGATGTGTGGTAAAATAAGATTTTATATTTCCAGCCAATAGTAAAGGAGAAACGTATGATTAGTGCAAACGGTATCACGCTGCGTGTCGGCAAGCGTGCTTTGTTTGAAGATGTAAATATTAAATTCACAGAAGGAAACTGCTACGGAATGATTGGTGCCAACGGTGCCGGTAAATCAACCTTCCTCAAGATTCTATCCGGACAGCTTGAGCCAACAAACGGCGATATTGCGATTACACCTGGACAGCGCCTTTCCTTTCTGCAGCAGGACCATTACAAATATGATGAATATCTGGTTCTGGACACAGTCATCATGGGAAACCAGCGACTGTATGAAATCATGAAAGAAAAAGAAGAAATCTACGCAAAAGAGAATTTCACAGATGAAGATGGTATGAAAGCCAGCGAGCTTGAGGGAGAATTTGCTACCATGAACGGATGGGAAGCAGAATCCGATGCTGCCACTCTGTTAAATGGACTTGGCATCGAGACAGAACTCCACTACAAAAAAGTTGGTGAACTGACTGGTGCACAGAAAGTCAAGGTCCTCCTTGCTCAGGCACTTTTCGGTAACCCGGATATTCTTCTCCTCGATGAGCCTACCAACCATTTGGACTTAGACGCAATCGCATGGCTGGAAGAATTTCTGATCAACTTTGACAACACGGTCATCGTTGTATCCCATGACCGTTACTTCCTCAACAAAGTCTGTACACAGATTGCCGATATTGATTATGGCAAGATTCAGCTCTTTGCCGGTAACTATGATTTCTGGTACGAATCCAGCCAGTTGATCGTTCGTCAGATGAAGGAAGCCAACAAGAAGAAGGAAGAGAAGATCAAAGAACTTCAGGACTTTATTTCCCGATTCAGTGCCAACGCTTCCAAGTCCAAACAGGCTACCTCAAGAAAGAAAGCTTTGGAGAAAATTGAGTTGGATGACATCAGACCTTCCAGCAGAAAGTATCCTTACATCGACTTCAGACCGGAGCGTGAGATTGGTAACGAAGTTTTGATGGTAGGGAATCTCTCCAAAACAATCGACGGAGTCAAGATTTTAGATAACCTCACCTTCACCATCAATCGCGAAGACAAGGTTGCATTTGTGGGTGGAAATGAGCTTGCAAAAACTGTATTATTCAAGATTCTCAGCGGCGAGATGGAGCCAGATGAGGGTGTTTACAAATGGGGAATCACAACTTCCCAGGCATACTTCCCGAAAGATTTCGGCGGCGAGTTCGATAATGACTATACCATCACCGAATGGCTGACCCAGTTCTCCGAGAACAAAGATGTCACTTATGTGCGTGGTTTCCTCGGAAGAATGCTCTTTGCCGGAGATGATGGTGTCAAGAGACTGAAAGTATTATCTGGAGGCGAAAAGGTACGATGCCTTCTTTCCAAGATGATGATTTCCGGAGCAAACGTGCTGATCCTTGATGAGCCTACCAACCACCTCGACATGGAATCTATCACCGCACTCAACAACGGTATGATCAAATTCCCGGGTGTACTGCTCTTCTCTTCCCGAGATCACCAGATTGTACAGACTACAGCAAACCGTATCATGGAAATCGTTCCTGGCGGTAAGATGATCGATAAGATCAGCACCTACGATGAATATCTGGAAAGTGATGAAATGGCAAGAAAACGCCAGACTTACACTGTAACAGGTGATGATGCTGATGACAACTAAAAGATTGTAAAAGATGATTTTAGTAATATAGGAGAAACTTTTTTGTGATATCTCATTGATATTTTATTGTAAGTAAAGAAATATCTGTAAAGGGGTGTTTAAGCAAACAATATACTCCAAACCAAAAATGAAGCAAGATTCTTGAAATCTTGCTTCATTTTTGGTTTAATAAACTGAACAATCACTTTTCATGTAACTAAGCTGTTATTTTTCTCGAATTAATTTCCGAACGCACACTTGCTTTTGATTCACAACATTCAACTAATCTAATAATTTCCTTAGTTCATCCGCCTCATTATCATCAAGAGATTTCGCTCCACAAAATGCAGATACAAATTTTACAATCGAATTATCATATTGCTCTTCTATTAATTTAGCAGTCCACTTTTGAACATACTGTTCTCGGCTTATACATGCATGATAAATAAAATTTTTTTGACTATTGTCAGCCTCAATAAGTCCTCTTAGTTGTAAATTTTTCAAGTAAGTACTTAATGTTTGCTTTTTCCAATTTCTATTCAATTTTCCGTTTACATAATCCATTAAGCTTTTAAATGTACATCCTTTTAAGGAACACCATAAAAATTCCATGATTTCCCATTCTATGGGACTTAATCCATATTTCTTTTCCATGCTTATCTCACTTTCCTATTATTTATGTGGACATTTAGCATACACTGTGGTAGATATTAAATCGTACACCACTGTATAACCACACAAAGAGCACTTTTTCGCATTAAAACACTCCATTTTGCATCCAGTTCCTTGTGGAATATGACTGTAAAAAAGACCTTTAACATATGTATGAGTATGTCGTGCTTCAGGTAAATTTAAATCTATTTTTTCTAATGTCCCGTCTTCTGTTTCAAAATAATCTCCAAAGTCCATAGAAGCGAACCCATTTTCAGTTTCGGAAAACTGACTCCAACTATCATTGGTGGAAAAGGATTCTTTATCATAAGAAAACGAGTCACTTTTCACATCTACTTCTGGTGTTTTGCCATATGCCAAAACAGTAGTACCGCCAACCATAAATATAAATGTACTTAGCATGGCTGGTATAAATCTTTTCAATTTATTTTTTTTCTTTTTCATCTCCATTATTCTCCTTTTTATTATCGTTTTGTCACTAATTGCAAATTCAGACATCACTTTTCTTTCTTGCTTATAACTATTTGCCGCTATGTCTATCAATAGGGCACAGTAATCATTTATATCTTCTTTTCCTTTTTCTTTTACTATTTCAAAATCACAGCATATCTCACTCATTGCGCATATCTCATAAAAAACAAAATAACAGAGTGGATTAAACCAATTCACTGCAATAGTCAAAAGTGTGATGAATTTGATAACTAAATCATTATTTTTGATATGAAGCAGCTCATGCAAAATCACCATAGATAAATCGCTTGTTTCTAGATTATCCACTAACTTCTGCGGCAAACATATTACTGGCTTGAAAATACCTATTGTACAGGGCGCATTATTCAAATCGCTAATCACAACGTCGATTTTCTTTTTTATCCTTAAATCATTCTTCCCACCTTGAATCTCTTCCAATATATCATCGTGCTTAATTCCATATCGTTTCAAATTTCTAAAATATATTTTAACTTTATAGTAATTAAAAAGTTCTCTAATTACTAAAATAAAACTAATCAGACCTATTAATGTGAGACAGCACCATTTCACTTTCATCAAATTGGTTGCATAATAACTTGATTCATGACGTACAATCATATTAGTGTATTGTATACGCTTATTGACTCCGCTTTCAAGATTAAATCCACACAAGGAAGATACTCTTAAAAGGATACTCAACAAATCATACTTAAATAATGACAAGGGACATAGAAAATAGAATAACGATATTTTCAAAATTCTATATCTCCATTTAGCTTCAATCCTTTTTGTAAACTCATAAAACATAACATATAATATTACAATACTTGTCCCAGCCAATGACATGTCTTCAATTATTGAATGTATCATATGATAATCTCCGTACTTTCTAACAGGAAGTAAAACTACTTACCTTAGTTCTATAGGACAAATGATACCATATTGCTTTTTACTTGTCAATTCCACACACAAGTAACTCCTCTTGCTTTCTCCTATTTCATTTTAAATATAAAAAAAGTCACAATCTTTATCTCAGATAAGAAAAACTAATTTATTCCTTTAACTATTGATAAATGTTCTTTCCTTATTATTTGAGCTAAATGCATTGTATAATTCTATCTCTACATTATAAGAAACATCAAGCATCTTTTCAATTTCCCAATATGGCGACCTCCTAATATTATTCTTATTCAATAAAAAATCTGAATAATCCTTTTTAAAGCAAAATTGTTTGATTTGTATTTGATAATATTTGTTAACCTCATTATCCTCAAATAAATCTTCTGTATATGGAATTAATGTTTCCCATTTATTGTTATCAACATATTTCAAATAGTAAATTAAGTGCATCAATAATATTTTTTCGTCTTCCGCTGCATCTTTTGCCACCAGAAGTTCTATATTTTCAATTAAAAAATCAATAAATGTTTTAACATAAATCTCCAATTCTCTCTCTCTTATTATGTACTGAATAATCGCCTGATCAACAATACATGCAACTTTTTCATTATAGATTAAATCGTCATGATTCAACTGGTGCCTTTCCAGTTCATTTAAAAGTTTTTTCATCACAAACGGAGAACATGGTGTACTTGGCAATGAGGACATAATATTAAAAAATTTGTTAATCTGATATAAGAAAATGGATTCATCTTTTCGATATCTGTAGTAAGCATAGTAGTCCTCTGCAATTTGCGCCGGCCAGCGGTCGCTGATGCGATTACCAGCGGCCACCCGGCGGTGATAACGGCCAGTGTTTAGCTGGCTGATTTTGTGTTAATTACTACGGTATAATGCTTCGTTGCTCTCTTCATGATTGCATTCGAAGCCACCTCATCATTTAATATCATAGATGCCCAGCTTTTTGGCTCACGTTGTGAACAGACAATCGTGCTTTTTGATGCTTCACACCGTTTCTCCAAAACAG